>CAIUHT010001184.1 GCA_903898975.1 uncultured Planctomycetaceae bacterium | reverse complement strand
TCAAGCCCGGTGAGTTCGAATCCCGTCGGAATCGCAAATCGCCCCATGGGATAAAAATCCAGCAGGTTTCCAGCGTGGCCGAGGCCGTGGATGACGGTCGGGGAGGAACGGTTCGAACGATGGCTGACGACAAGGTTGGACAAAGACTGGAACGAGGGTTGGGCCTCTGCGCATCAAGTGATTCCACGGATTAGAAAGCTGAGAGGATCGACCTGATTCTGACTTGGCGTGGCCGGCCGAACCACTCCACTCGGCCCCGGGTCGGTTGAGGCGACAGCCTACCTCTCTGAATCTCGACAGGGGGACAGATATCCGAATGTCGTCAATCTTTCGCCGTCCGGATGGTGGAGTGTCACTGCCGCTCCACGTTACTGTGAGTAGATCCCCACTGGGGGAGCTTCCGTGAGCACAGTTCAGTCAAGGGGCACAGGGGCATGTCAGCAGCAATTGTCGATCCAGCGGAACTGCGGCGATTCGCGCTGGGGCTGCGAAAATTCAACACCTCACTGGCCGAACAGATGGCGGCCCTGGCGACCCAGGTTGAAATGCTCTCGACGACGTGGCGCGATCAGGAGAACCAGCGTTTCACCGAAGAATTCCAGCAGAACCTGGTGGGGCTTTCCCGGTTTGTCGAAGCCAATAACCAATATATCCCGTTTCTACTCCGCAAGGCCGATCGGATTGACGAGTATCTGCAGCAGCGCTGATCGGGGATGACCGGTCGAGGCAGCGGACTCAGCCGCAACAAATTCTCGTTTCTTCTCTAGCGCTCACGGGACTGAGCCCAACCTGAAGCAAAGGCTTTCCCTGGCACTCTGATTCCAACGTTCCTACCCACGCACTTCCCATTTCGCCATGCCAAACGCCCACGTGATTTCGGTCGCGGACCTGCTCCGATTTCGCCAGGCGCTGGTGAAGTTTCAAGAAGAAGGTCTCGGGATTCTGTTGGGACTGGATCAGCAATCGCAGCGTCTGCTGCAGTGGCTGGAGGGGGAGGCCCCCACTTATTGGCGGATGGAGGTCTTGCGGTGCCACGAATTGATCAGCCGGTCGCGCTCGGCACTTGAAACCGCGATGATGAAAAAATCTCGTGACTACACCCCCAGCTGCATCGAAGAAAAGGAGCAGTTGCAACGAAGCAAGCACCGACTCGTGCAAGCCGAAGAGAAACGCGAGTCGGTGCGTCGCTGGGCCCGACTGGCTCGTGAAGAGGTCGACGAGTATTGCGGACGGGTGGCCCCCCTGCGGGAACTCCTTGAACAGGGGATCCCCAAGGCACTGGCCCGGCTGGACAATACGGTGCAAGCCCTCGAACGCTACTTCGAAGCCCAAGCTCCCACAGCCCCTCGTGCCAGTGCTCAAGAGGTCACCAAGCCGAGCTTATCTGGCACCCCGGCCGCATCGCTCACGCGGCCAGTCACGCCCGTGGAGTCCCCGGCCTTCGAAGAGGAAGCCGATCAGTCGCTGGACACAACTAACGGCACGACTTCTCATGCCCAAAAATCTTCCAGCGGCATGCAACCTGAGCCTCCGGTTGAAGCTCCAGCTCTTGCTGGGCCGACTTCTGCGAACCCAAACCCCTCGGAAATGGAGCCGAATGATGCGCCCACTTGATTCCCCCACCGGTGTCGGACCGCTGCGGGACGCACTCGAAAAGCTGCAAGTGGCTTGGGGAGAGACACGCGAAACGTGGCGTGACGAGAACGCCCGGGCCTTTGAGCGGGATTTTCTGCAGCCTCTGGCGATCGAGATTGGACAGACTGCGACCGCGATCCAACGGCTTTCCGAACTTTTCCGCACGGTCCGCAAAGACTGTGAACCGTGGTAAACCCGGTCCCGGCTGGCTCGATACATCGGTTTTGCAGGCCTGCCCCACCAACAGTGAGTCAGGATCTCTTAATCTCGCCCCACTGAACCCGTGATTCTCGTTGCTCGCCGATCTCCAGCGCCACCTGACCTCGCCAAAGGGGACTCGTCGTCCGGCCACCGACTCTTCCGAGCCCATTCGCGGTAGAGACAGCCCTCTCCCGTGGTGTACTTCGCCAACTTGACCAACGCTTCTTCGCCATGACCAATCCCTCGACTCCAGCTGCTCCCGCGAGTGCCGATCTGGCAAGGCGAATGCTCTCAGCGGTCACCACCCGTCATGCCGACGAGTTGGAACTTGCGGCCCTGCCACCCGCCGAGACCGAATTGGACCGTTCGGAACATGCTCAGGCCCTTGAGCGTCTCCGGGCCGAGCACTCACAAGCGATCGCCCAACTGACACGCGACGTGCAACAAGAGCGGGAGGCGCTCACCACGGGGTCAGAGCGGAGCAGTCGGGAGCTGGCACAGGGCCTCTCGGATCGATTGGGAGAAATGCAGACCGAACTCGCCCGCCAGTTGGCGGTGCTTGACACGAAACTGCATGAGCAGCTGTGGTTGTCCACCTCCATCACGGACGCCGACGGGGAGCACGGACCGCGGGTACAATGCGACCGGCTGCGAGCCCAGATTCAGCAGTCAAGCGACCAGATTGCCCGCCTGGCGGAGGAATCAAGCCTCGATTACCAGCGTCTGCAGGCGACAATTGAACGCCGTCGCGGCCAGTTGGGGGAGCTCCCCAATCCCGGTCGTATTCCCACAAAGCGTGAGGAACTTGCCGCACTCGCCAAGGGGCAGTTTGAGCTGTTTCGCCAATCGTCGGCGGAGATCGAGCGGCTGATCCTTCCACAAGCACTGGTGGGATGGAACCCCTTGTGGATTTCGCTGGTGTTGTGGGGGGGGTCCGCGTCAGTCACCTGGGGCATCATTGAGCCCCAGTGGTTCATGAGCCCACTGCCAGATCAACAGACTTGGCTGTTGATTTGCGTGGGAATTGGACTGGCTTTTACCCTGCTCAGCTGGTTTGCGCTTTACGTTTCGGCAGGTCAGGTCACTGCGGGACCACTGGAAACCGCCGAACAGGCTTTGGCCGATGCCCGGGCAGCATTCTTCCGATGGCAAAAAATCTCGACTGCCGAGTTGCAGCAGGCCGAAAATGAAGCGGCCCGCGAGTTGCAAGTGCTGCAGGAACGCCAGGCTCGACACAATGCCAGGCTGCAGGGCGATCATGCGGCATCCAGCCTTGCGCTCGAGCAATCGTTCCACCAACAGACACAGTCTCTCAAGGCCCAGGTAGCGACGACCCACGAGCGCGCGACCCGGGATTTCCAAGAATCGATTCGCGAACTGGAGTCGCGATTCAGCAGGCAGCGGGCCCGCCTCGATTCCGAACTGCAACTGCATTCGAATCGACTGATGCACCGGTCACGGGCCGAGCAAGCGGCGCGACAACGGGCTCGTGATGTGGTCGAGGAACGGACCAACTCCAGGTGGCAGGCGGCGATGGACGAGATCGTTGGCCAGATTTCGAAATTGGAGCGTCGGTCAGCCCAGTTCTCGCCTGCCTGGTCCCAGGTGCAAACGGCGGGGTGGCAGCCCCCCGCCGAGCCTACCGAGGGAGAGTTTCGCATCGGTCGCTTTCGCCCTATTCCACCCCGATCGCCCAGTGAGACTGCACCAATGATCGATACTATCCCCACGGGTGTGGAGTCGACCTCACAGGCATCGCTGGCGACTGCACTCAGCGTCCCACCCGAGTGGGAGTGGCCCGCCGAATGGTCGTATCCGCACCGTTCGACACTGCTCCTGAGGGGAACGGGACCGGGCCTGAACGTGGCGATTGCGCTCCTGCAAACGGCGATGCTGCGGTGGCTGACGCAATTGCCCCCTGGGACGGTGCGACTCACAATCTGCGACCCGTTGGGCCTTGGTGAGAATTTCGCCGCGTTCATGAATCTGGCCGATTTCGACGAATTGCTGATCACGCACAGGATCTGGACTGAGCCTCAACAGATCGAGGAGCAGCTATCAAAACTGACCGCTCACATGGAGACGATCTTTCAGAAATATCTGCGAAACGAATTCGAGAGTATCGTCGAGTACAACCGCCAGGCGGGTGAGGTGGCCGAGCCCTATCGACTACTAGTTGTTGCCGGTTTTCCATCCAGCTTCACAGAGGACAGCCTCCAACGTTTAAGAAGCATAGTGGCCAAGGGGGGCCGGTGCGGGGTTGCCACCCTGCTTGCCTGCGATACCGCACTGCCTTGCCCCATCGGCTTTCCCCTCGACGAAATTGAGCAACAGTCGCTGGTTCTGGCCTACCGTGACGGGCGGTTCGTGCACACCCCCATCCACAGGCCCGGCGAGACTTTGGAACTGGAACTTTTGCCCGAACTTCCTCCCACTCCGCCAAACCTGGTTTCCTTGGTGCGCCGATTGGGATCTTGGGCAAAGGACTTGAGACGAGTTGAGGTGTCGTTCCACCGCGTCGCGCCTGCCGTTGATCAGCTCTGGCGGGAGGACAGCAGCAAGGGACTATCCGTTCCTCTCGGTCGCGCGGGAGCGACCCGAATTCAGACACTGCAGCTGGGCCGAGGGACTTTGCAACATGTGCTGGTGGCGGGCAAAACTGGCTCGGGCAAATCGACCCTGTTGCATGTTGTGGTGACCAATCTCGCGCTCCGATACCCGCCCGACCAGGTCGAATTCTACCTGGTGGACTTTAAGAAAGGGGTCGAATTCAAGACTTACGCCACCCACCGCCTGCCGCACGCCCGAACGATAGCCATCGAGAGTGACCGGGAGTTTGGGGTGAGTGTGCTCGAACGACTGGACGCCGTGCTTCGCGAGAGAGGTGACCTGTTCCGCTCGGTCGGTGCGCAGGATCTGGCAGGCTGCCGCGAGGCCCTCCCTCAGCACCACTTGCCCCGCGTGATGCTGGTCGTCGATGAGTTTCAGGAATTCTTTGTCGAGGACGACCGGCAGAGCCAGCAGGCGGCGTTGCTGCTGGATCGTCTTGTGAGGCAGGGTCGGGCGTTCGGTATTCACGTCTTGCTCGGGTCCCAGAGTCTAGGTGGAGCCTACACCTTGCCCCGAACGACGCTCGGACAGATGGCGATCCGGATCGCGCTGCAGTGCAGTGAGGCAGACGCCCACCTTATTCTGTCGGAGACCAACAGTGCCGCGCGACTGCTGACTCGCCCGGGCGAGGCGATCTACAACGATGCCAACGGCCTGCCTGATGGAAATTCCCCGTTTCAAATCGCCTGGCTGAATGATGATGAACGTGATCATCAGCTGTCAGTCATCGAGCAACTGGCCGTCCGCTCGGGCCGGACCTGTCCAAAACCGGTGGTTTTTGAGGGAAACAAGCCCTCCGACCCCCGCACAAACCCTGACCTGAACGAACTGCTGCAGAATGCAGGTTCTCGCGGCATCCACATCCAAGTCGAAGCTACCCGAAACCCGGACCAGGATGCGCGAGATACGGCTGGCCTCGCCCAACAGGAGAGGACTCGCAGTTCGCAGGTTTTGGGATCCACTATGGGGTTGACCTTCTGGATGGGAGAATCGATCGCCCTCGCGGGCTCGATGTCAATAACGCTCGAGCGGCGATCCGGAGCGCATTTGCTCCTGGTGGGCCCCTCGCCCGCTCCTGCTCGCGGCGTGTTGGCCAACCTGGCACTCGCCTGCCTAGCCATGCCTGGAGCGCGGGTCTCGGTGCTGTCGAAAGATCAGGCCGTCGCGACCGGAGGAGAAACCGCTCCCCGCGCAGGGTCGCCACTTGTGTCATGGCGTGATCTCGCCTCGCGCTTCACTGGACAACTAAAGCTTTCCAGTCCAGCTCAGACCACCGACCTGCTCGACCAACTTCACGCCGAATTACAACAGCGATCGACAGCGACCGCGCAGATCGGGCCGGTGTGGGTCATCATCGTCGAGGATCTGGCCCAATTCCGCGAAGTGCGAAAGGGAGAAGATGACTACGGATTTGGGGGCGACCGTGCCTCC
>CAIUHT010001183.1 GCA_903898975.1 uncultured Planctomycetaceae bacterium | reverse complement strand
CCGTCCTCGAGCAGTATGATACGCGTCGTGCATGTTGGTAGATGTTGCTAAGAGGACGGAGCGACGGAAGAGTCGCGTCCACGCGTCGGTCTCGTGACACCGTCCTCGCGTTTATGTACGCGGGGAAGTTGACTTTGTAATAACAGATGCGAACCCATCTGACGGCCCATTTCCGGATTGAAACCACAGATTCTCGAATAAGACTGCGGATAAGGGGGGACCAGGGGTCCCCGAGCTATCTGTACGCACGCCGGTCCGGTGTCTGGGTGTCGATTACGGATCCATTGCTGGAATCTTCGCGGCGGTGTCGAACTATAAACATTGGCTGTGAAAACGACGGGTACCGAGTGTCGCGAGATGAGTCAGGTAATCCGACGATACCTGCTCTATGAGCTCGCTAGAGGTCCAGCAAGATCTCATTGCATGAAACCCCTTTCCTTATTAGGAAGAGATTCGGTGGGATTCCTTTTGTGTGTGTGAATTGGACAGAAGTGGTACTGTATGCCGGTAGGTCGCGTGTCGGAGAGTGGCTATTGCATTCGTGCTTGTCCTCTTGTCCCGAGTCCTCTCAGCAAGGGGGTTCAGGGAACGGTTACGGCGCTCTTGCGACAAGTGGAGCCTCTACCGAGGACGCTTCCTCGACGTCGCTGATGAGCTCCTCAACCGATTCAAAGACTAGACTGCTTGTCGAACCCTTCAACGGGCAAAGAGGACCGGTCTTCACCAAGTGGGCAAAGGGCTACCTTGATGCAGCAGCAGGAGGCCATTGTGGCGATGAAGACGCCAGTTATGCCGAATGTTACCTGGGAACAGACCCCCAAGCTGGCCTATCAGCTGCCCAAGACCGGAGACGCAAGCAGAGACGACGCGAATCCTACTCGACCTTGTTACAGCACATCTCCGACGAATCACTTAAGGCTGTGATTAGAGCAGAGGCAGGCCCAGGCGCAGCAAACCAAGCCGACCGCTTGAACGGCCGAACAGCGTGGCTCACCCTCGAGCGCGAGTGCCAAGAGCCAATGTCAGCGCTTCACATCAACACGAAGATCATTGAGTTCAACGGCTTGACGATGCTAAAGGACGTTGGGATCAATGAACAATCAATCATTGAGTTCAGCCGCATCTGTGTCGAGAAGAATGCTGATCTGCCTGCCCCAAACCGCTTCAGCGATGATGCCCTGACGGAAAAGCTACTGATAGCAGTCAGCATGCCACCTGCTCTCGCACAGACAGTCGACGCATTACTACAGTGCCCCGCTCCCAACCGAGACGCAAGGTTCTACTCGCAGCCAGTAGCTGCAGCGGGTGGTGGACCAGCTGTGCCAGGCGGATGGAATCGCCGGTCTGTGATCGCGTACCTCGATGAGCTCTGGCGGGCGGCATTCAAACGCGGTGAGCTCAAATTCGCCTCGCCGACAAACCGGCCCTCGCGCACAGGCCCATCAAACCGCGCCGACGGCATGGCATCCGAGGTCATCGAGACCGATGGAGCCAACGTAGTCGATGAAATGGACCACGGATTCGACGATGCATGCGCCGTGGCCACAAGCCAGATTGTTTGGGATGCATACCAAGGAGCGACGGTGGATGAACTCGCAGCCCTCGTCGACGCCATGGAGCCTCACGTGGCCATGGCCGTGATGAGTGCGCTCGATAAGGAGCTGTGCTGTTTCAACTGCTTTGGTCTTGGGCACAAGTGGACTGAGTGCCCATCGCCCAAGGCCGACCGCAGCCAAGTCACTGACCGCATCATCGCAATGATTGCATCCATCAAAGCAAAACGAGCTACTGGCCGCCGAGGCCCGTTTACCGGTAAGGGTTCCGGTCGAGGAGGCCGGGGTCGGGGCCGTGGCTACGGCCGCGGCCGTGGTGGACGCGATACACCTCGCCCTGCATCGAGCGGTGTACCCGGGATGGCAGCCATCGCCGAGACGGTACCGCCACAGCTGCCCCATGACACTCACGCTGCTGGTGGCAACGAAGCCGGTGCCGCTGCAATCACCGAGGATGAGATCGATCCCTTCGACATCTTCGGTGAGCCCATCGACAGGCCAGCGAACGAGGAACAGGCTCGTGCTACCAATACGACCACCAATTACGGACCCAAGTTTTGGATGCCGACTGACCGACGCACAGTAGCACAGGTCACAGGCGTTGCGATCGCTGGCATCATGCTGGCCATGGTCATGGCGAGACGTTGCCTGCCATCACCACTCCGCCTCGCCACCATCCTCGTGGTCGCCGGTGCTCAAACAGGGCATGCCCTGGCCCCGCCTGTCGTACGGCCACCAACCAGCTACCCGTATCACTCGCGGATGCCATCGATAGCCGTCGCCGCCGCCATGGGCGCCGTAGCGGGTTCTATGTTGACCCAACGCCTGCACGCCGAACCGACATTCTCGTTCGGGAGCAGCAGCCTACGTGATCTCCCATCGGAGTTTGCCTTCTTGGGCAACGACATCAACTGTGGCACCCTGCACGGAAACCTGCTCATTGACAGTGGCGCAACGTGCCACATGGTTGACAGCGTGGAAAAATTAAACCCCAGCACCGTGATCTCGCTCTCCCATACGTCGTCAAAGCCCCGAAACGTTCGCGTTGCAAATGGAACGGTGATCGCAGCCACCCACATTGGCAACATGGATATCCAAGTCACTGCCAAATACCACCGCAAGAACGACAAGGTCACCGTTCGCGACACAGTCATGCATCTGACGGACGTCCTAGTTGTGCCCGGGCTCAACACGGACCTTTTCTCATGCAACGCCGCGTTCGACAAGGACGGGATCAGGTCGTACTTCAATGACGAAAAGTACCTTGAGCTTGAAGACGGTGGCCGAGTCCACTTTGCTGCTGGCCATGACACCCGGAAAAGCATCGTGTCGTACCATCGCGCCTCCGCAGTGACCACGAACGCGCTCGACTCCCTCATGCACCAGAAACTCGCGCATTTCTCGCCCGATCGGCTTGAACTCGCCAGATCTCGGCTCCAACCCGGCGCTCAATCTATCCCGTCCCACTCGCAGCTCAAACTTCACGACTGCGAACCTTGTGCCCTGGGCGGCGCTCGTAAGCCCAACATCCCACACACTCGCCCTCGACAGCGATCTGGTGTTGGAAACTTCGGCGACTCTGTGCACGTTGACCTGTGCGGTCCCTTCCCGCCCAGCGTGCACACCGGCTTCAAATACGTCATCGGGTTTGCCGACCGTGCCACGAGAGAAGTCCACGTGTACTTCCTCGTCCACAAGACCGGCGACGAGGTGCGTTCCGCCATCGAAACGTTCACTGCTGATCACGGCAAGGTCAAACAGTTTGTCTTCGACAACGGGGGTGAATTTACTGCTTCCACCGTGGATCAACTGCTCAACGAGATAGTAACGAGCAGAAGGTTCTCCGTGCCGTACACCCCACAACGAAACGGCTTAATCGAACGCTTCTGGGGAACGCTCCTCCGCCAAACACGAATCGTCCTGGCACACTCGAACCACACCCAGGCTCTATGGCCCTTTGCGATGGAGCACGTGGTCGAGATCCACAACAGCTTGCCAACGAGAGCCCTCGATCCGCCCATGTCACCATACGAGGCACACAGTGGAAAACTCCCTTCGCTCAAGCGATTCTCGAAGGCAGTATGGGGCTGCGATTGTGTCATCCTGCTACCCAACCCGGATAAAGAGACCACGAAGTTATCTCCTACGGGGGTGAAGGCAAACTACCTCGGAGTGGACGTCCGGCGGAACGGCGAGTACTACTTCGTCCCCATTCTCAACAAAGTGGTCTCAGTGGTACGAGCCTATCAATACTTTCCCACGCAGTTCACACCGATAGTGAATGCTCCCGCACCGCCTAGGATAGCCCTGAGCTCGACCATCGGCAACCACCCTGTCGTACCTGCCATCCTCGCCCCTGGAATCAATCTTCAACTACCAACGGTCACAGCGATACCGGTTAACACAGGACCCAATCAGGCAGCGATGGCAGACCCGACGGAGTTCCTTAACCTCTCACTCCCGGCCAACGCCAGTGTCTACAGCTCTAGCCTCGCCGGAGACTGCTTCGCCGTCAACGCCGATGCTCTCGTCTCCCGCGTGATGGACGCTCCAGTTCGTCACCGTGACATCCTCGGTCGACCCGACGAAGCTGAATGGCTGAAAGCCGAGCAGCTAGATTTCGCGGCGAAGATGCGCAACGGAGCCTTCGAAATCTTGGATGCATCAAAGATTCCGCCCGGCACCATGACCCACAAGCTGAAGTTTGCCTACGTTAACAAGGTCGATCCGATCACCAAGGACCTGATTGAACGAAGGGCGAGAATAGTCGCACAGGGCTTCACCTTACGTGAGGGGATCGAGTACACCGAGAAAGCGAACGGGATCATGCGCGGAAGCAGCGTTCGTGCCCTCCTGTGCTGTGCAGCCATCGACGACGACGATATCTTCAGCGGGGATGTCGAAAAGGCGTTCACCCAGGCACCGATTGATCATCTCATCTACCTCGAACCCCCAGTAGGGCTGCCGAACATGGACGGGAAGATCCTCAAGGCTCTAATGTCAGTCGAGGGGCTGCCCCAATCGGGTTGGCTATTCCAGAACGAAAGTCACACGCAGCTCATCAAGCAGGGTGGGAAGCAAACGATCGACCCGAACATATGGATTGTGCCCATCACGATCAGCTCGATAACCATCCCAATCAAGGTGGGCATCTGGGTAGACGACTTTCTCATCTGTGTTCCTCGTGGCCGACGAGACCTGGCCGACAAGTTCTGGTCAGATTACAGATCGCGGTTCAGATGCAAGGAACTAGTCGAAAACCCGCAAACCTACATCAACATTGAGATCACGCGGGACCGGAAGAACAGGACGATCACGTTGACGCAGACAGGGTATATTAACGCCATGTTCGACAAATTCATGCATGGCGCAGACTCTAAGCTGTGGACGAAGCTCTGGAACACGCCGATCAAGGACGACGAGGAGAGCCTCTTGGCGTTTTCGAAGCTCAGCCCAGGCACCGAAGAAGAGCAGCGGAAACTCATCAACGAGGGCTTCATGTCAATCGTGGGTAGTATCTTGTATGCCTCCGCGATGACTCGCCCTGACATCGCATTCCACACAGCATTCCTGGCGAAGCTCATGATGGTACCTTCACCGGCTGCCCTCGACGCTGCCCTCGGGGTTGTGAGCTACCTCAAGAAAACGTCCAAACTCGGCATCACCTATGGCCCCGATGAGAATCTCAAGCTTTACACGGATAGCTCGTGGGGTAACGACAACCCTCGTCCCATGGCTGGATATGCCACGTGCTACGGGGGCGCAGCCCTCAGCTGGGCAGCTAAGGCTCTCAAGATCGTCCCCCTTTCGAGTGCTGAAGCTGAATCGGCAGTTTTCTCGCATGGGTGCAAGGATGCAATGTTTGTCAAACAGCTTCTTGCCGAAATCAGACCGCGCTCTACCCCGCAAATCGTGATCAACGGATTCATCGACAACACGGCCGCTATCGCAATCATCAAATCCCATGGCGCCTCGGGTCGCACCAAGCATTTTGAACGCTGGATCACCTATGTTCGGGACCTGTTTCAGCGCAAGATCATTACGGTAACTCACCTTAGTACCGATGAGATGCCGGCCGATATCTTTACAAAGCCTCTTCCTTACCTGACTTTCACCAAATTTCGCCGCATGTTGCTTGGATCCTAATCGATTACGGGGGTGAATCGATTACGGGGGTGGACAGGGGTGAAACCAGCTCGACTACCGCACAACAGCTCCAGATCGTGACCCTGAGCAGCGCATACAGTACATACAGCCAACCATCGCTTGATACTAGTGCGCGCCGACGCTCCTTTTCACTTCCCATGCTAATATGCCTGTCTTGCTGCGGGGGTGTGTCGCGAGATGAGTCAGGTAATCAGCTGATACCTACTCAGTGGGCTCGCTAGAGGTCCAGCAAGATCTCAGGGATTCT
>CAIUHT010001182.1 GCA_903898975.1 uncultured Planctomycetaceae bacterium | reverse complement strand
GCGGGCGAATGGGCGATCCTGATCTGGAGCCTTGTGGCGTGGTGGCGGACGCGCGGCTGAAAGGCGCTGGCTGTGCGGGGTGGGCCCGGCCCGGACGCTGCGAGACTCCCTCAACGCCGCACGGGAACGTTCACCGAGTGCGAACTTGAGGCACTCACCCCCCGGGGCTTCAGGACGCTGCGGTGGCATTCCTCTTGGTGAATGCTCTCCGGCGTGACCGAGGTTACGCGCTGGGCACCGGGAAGGCTGTCCCAGCCCGCTCCCACGGTGCGACCGGAATGATCGGTACGACCGGCATTGACGCATTTTCCGGGCTCCCATACAGTTTACGCACTTTCCCCAGCCAGCACACCAGCCCGCCTCGCGGGGTGGGGGTTGACCGCGCCGAGAGTGGCCCGTTTTGGGGAAAGAATGTTGGCAGATTGATCCTTCCGAGCCCTCGGCTGGAAGTGGAACCACGCCTTGGGCGTGCTCCGCTCCCGCGGGCGGACGGCAGGTCGGTTCCCAGGGTCTGGCGACCGGGTGGGTCCTCTCCACCCGTTGCCCCGCACGGTTGCACACATGGATTTCTTCGAGCGGCTCGGTGATTTTTTCGTGGGCCTGACGGCGATCATCGAACGGATGATCACCCGGCTGTTTGGTGCCTCGAACGACCGCATCATCCGCAAGCTCGGATTTGTGCGGAAGGGGACGAACACCTCCATCCTGCCCGGTTCGGTGCTCGACCGGATCAACAAGCTCGAGCCCGAGCTGCAGCAACTGACCGACGACCAGTTGCGGGGAACCACCGAGCGATTGCGAGCCCGCCTGGCCAAGGGGGAGACACTCGACGACCTGCTCCCCGAAGCGTTCGCCGCGGTCCGCGAGGCCGGTCGGCGCTACTTGAAGATGCGGCATTACGACGTGCAGATGATCGGCGGGTACGTGCTGCACAAGGGAATGATCGCCGAGATGGTGACCGGCGAAGGGAAGACTCTGGTGGCGACGCTGCCGACGTTTCTGAACGCCCTGGCCGGCCACGTGCACGTCGTGACGGTCAACGACTACCTGGCCCGCCGCGACATGGAGTGGATGGGCCCGCTGTACATGGGGCTGGGGCTGACGGTGGGCTGCATCCAGGCCCACCAGGAGACCGAAGACAAGGCCCAGGCGTACGCCTGCGACATTACCTACGGGACGAACAACGAGTTTGGGTTCGACTACCTGCGCGACAACATGAAGCCGTCGCGCGACCTGCAGGTGCAGGGCCCGCTGGTCTACGCGGTGGTTGACGAAATCGACAACATCCTGATCGACGAAGCCCGGACCCCGCTCATCATCTCTGGCCCGGCTCACGACGATGTCGACCGCTATCGCAAGGCCGACCGCATTGCCCGCCAGTTGAAGCGCGATGTGCACTTCGAGGTCAAAGAGAAAGAGCACACCTGCCACCTGACCGAAGAAGGGATCCGGTTCGCCGAGCAGGCCGCCGGGGTCGAGAGCTTCTACACCGCCGGGAACATGGAATGGCCGCACCTGATTGACAACTCGCTGCGGGCCCACCATCTCTACAAGCGGGACGTGAACTACGTGTCGATGGACGGCGAGATTGTGATCGTCGACGAGTTCACGGGCCGGTTGATGAAGGGGCGGCAGTGGAGCGACGGCCTCCACCAGGCGGTCGAGGCGAAGGAAGGGGTCAAGATCAAGGCCGAGAACCAGACCCTCGCGACCATCACGCTGCAGAACTACTTCAAGCTGTATCGCAAGCTGGGGGGCATGACCGGAACCGCCATGACCGAGGCGAGCGAGTTCTGGAAGATCTACAAGCTCGAGGTGGTGGCCATCCCCTCAAATCGTCCCATGCAGCGGATCAACCACCCCGACGTCATCTATCGCTCGGTCCCCGAAAAGTACAAGGCGGTGGTCGATGAGATCCGCGAGGTCCACCAGACCGGCCGGCCCATCCTGGTGGGGACCGTCTCGATTGAGAGCTCCGAAACGCTGAGCGGGGCGCTCCGGCAATGGGGCATCAAGCACGAAGTGCTGAACGCCAAGCACCACGAACGGGAAGCCGACATCATTGCCCAGGCCGGGCGACTCTCGGCCGTGACCATCGCCACCAACATGGCGGGTCGCGGAACCGACATCATCCTGGGGGGGAACCCAGACCAGGCGGCGTGGGAGCAGTTGAAGCACACCTACGCCTCGCGCCTGGAGGTCCCCAAGAGCGAGTGGGATGCCCTGACCCGCCAGATCTCGGAAGCGGAAGGGATGGACGAGGAGGGACGGAAGGTCGCCGAACTGGGGGGCCTGCATGTCATCGGGACGGAACGGCACGAGGCCCGCCGCATTGACCTCCAGTTACGCGGTCGCTCGGGTCGCCAGGGAGATCCCGGTTCCAGCCGGTTCTTCCTCTCGCTCGACGACGACCTCATGCGCATCTTCGCGGGCGACTGGGTGAAGGGCATTCTCACCTCTCTTGGCATGCAGGAGGGAGAGGCGATTGAAAGCCGCATGGTCAGCAGCCAGATCCAGAAGGCCCAGCGACGGGTCGAAGAGCGGCACTTCGAACAGCGGAAGAGCCTGCTCGAGTACGACGAGGTGATGGACCAGCAGCGGAAGCGGGTCTACGGATTCCGCCAGGAAATCCTGGACGGGGCGAATTGCCGCACGCTCATCTTCGACATGCTCCGCTCGCAGGTCCGCGAGGCGGCGACCGAGATGCTGGCGGACGACTACGGCCGCGAGACCACCGCCCGCTGGGCCGCCCAGGCGGCGGGCATAGAAATCAACGCGTCCGACCTGCGGAATCTCGATCCGCAGGGAGCGATCGACCTGCTGCGGGAAGAAGCCCTCAAGCAGGCCGACGACCTGATTCGCGAAAAGATTGAAGAAGACTTTCCCGCCGACGTGGAGGATGAGCGGGACTGGAACTGGATGGCCTTCTCGAAGTGGCTGAACACCCGCTGGGGCCTCACGACCACCGACCGCGACCTGAAGCGGGTCGGGCGGGACGGGCTGTTCGATTACGTGATTGAACAGGCTCGGGCGGCGATTGGTCGGGGCGACCTGAGCGCGGTGAACACGATTCTCGCCCCTGATTATGGCCGACGCTCGCTGGCCAGCTGGCTGGAGAACCAGTTCACCCTCTCGATTCCCCCCAGCGAACTGGAGGGGCTGTCGGTCGACAAGGCGGTCGACAAGGTGACCGCGGCACTCGCGAACCTGTACGAAACCAAGGAAGTGGAGTTTCCGGTTTCGGTCGGGATGTCGCGGTTCATGGCCGACACCGCCCGGGGTGGCCAGGAACGCTACGACCGCGATGGGTTGCTCGCCTGGGTCAACGCCCGGTTTCGCGCGGGCATTCCCGCCGGCACCTTCCAGGGACTCGCGCGGTCGGAGATTGCCGACAAGGTCCGCGACTGCAGCCGGTTGTTCCAGTCGTCCGTCGCCGGCCTGTCGCAGGGGGAAGCCCTGTTGTCGCGGGCCTATGGAGATGACACTGTCTCAGCCCACTCGGAACGCCCCCCTCAAGACGCCGCCGCCTACACAGAATTGGTCGGTTGGGCGAAGCGGGAACTGAATCTCGATCTGCCAGCCACCCCCGCGAGCGGGGCGAGCTACGCCGAGATCCGGCAACAGGTGGGCGACGCCGTGCAGTCGCGAACCCGTCCCGAACTGCGGGAAGCCGAGCGGGCCCTGCTGCTCGAGGTGCTCGACACCTCGTGGAAAGATCACCTGCACTACATGGACCACCTGCGGCAGGGGATTGGCCTGGTCGGCTACGCCCAGAAAGATCCGAAGGTCGAATACAAGCGGGAGGGAATGCGGGCCTTCGAGGGGATGTGGAAGGGGATTGCCGGCCAGGTGACCAGTGCCATCTTCCGCCTCGAGAACGAAAGCCCCGGGTTTGTGGGGTCGCTGTGGCGGATCACCGACATGCGTCACGACAGCCCTCCCCCGCCGACCGCCCCGGCCCAGGCCCCCGCCAGCGAGGGAGACGCCGCCTCAGAAAGCCGTTCGAGCCAGGCCCCCGCCGAAACCGTCGCCGTCGAACCGATCCGCAATCGACGCGAACGGGTCGGACGCAACGACCCCTGCCCCTGTGGCAGCGGGAAGAAGTTCAAGAACTGCTGCATGAACTGATGCCTGGCAGGTGGCCGGCTGGGTGAATGCCAGCTTGCCACCACAGCCTGTGAACACAGACCTCGGCCGCACTGTCCGCCCCCGGGAAAGGATTCCCTTGATTCCCTGGCTGTTGAACCTGGGCTGGCTGCTGGTCTTGATCGTGGCCTCGCCCTGGCTGGCGTGGCGGTCACTTGTCCGGCGCAAGCGGTTTGGCGACTGGCGGCAAAAACTGTTCGGGCTGGTCGCCCCCCGCACCACAGCGGTGCCCGCCCTGTGGTTCCATGCTGTCAGCGTGGGTGAGGTGCTGCAGTTGCCCCGGCTGATTGCCGAACTGGCCCGCACCTGGGGTGACTTTGAAGTCATCATTTCGACCACGACCGCGACTGGTCACGAACTGGCCCGGCAGCGATTCCCCGACGCCCGCGTGGTGTACTGGCCCCTCGATTTCAGCTGGGCGGTCGGCACGGCGCTTGACCGGCTGCGTCCCGCGGGGGTCGTGCTGGTCGAACTCGAGTTGTGGCCCAACTTTTTGCGGGCGGCCGAACGCCGTGGCGTCCCCGTGCTGCTGGTGAATGGTCGCATCACCGCCCGCAGCCATCGCGGTTACCGCCGGGTCCGCCCGCTGGTCGCCAGTATGCTGCGGCGTGTCACGCGGTTGATTGTGCAGTCCCGCGAGTATGCCGACCGGTTTATCGACCTGGGGGCCCCGCCCGACCGGCTGCATGTTTGTGGCTCACTCAAGTACGACGGCGTCGAGACCGACCGCGATAACCCGCGCACGCAGGGCTTTCGCCACCGGCTGGGATTGACCGACGGGGGACCGGTGCTGGTGGCGGGCAGCACGCATGCCCCGGAGGAACGCCTGGTTGCCGAGGCATGGCGGGCCTGTCGGTCGGCCGTGCCTGGTCTGCGGCTGGTGGTGGCCCCCCGGCACGCCGAGCGTTTCGACGAAGTGGCCCGGCTGCTGACGGACGAACTGGGGATTTCGGTGCTGCGTCGGAGTGGGCTGGCGGCGGGGGCGGTGATGCCAGCCGACCCCGACCGGGTGATCCTGCTCGATTCTTTGGGTGAGCTGGGGGCCTGCTGGGGACTGGCCGACGTGGCTTACGTGGGGGGCAGCCTCTGCCCCCGGGGTGGACAGAGCATGATCGAGCCAGCCGCCTACGGGGCGGCCCTGCTGTTTGGACCGAACACGTGGAATTTTGCCGAGTTCGTCGACCTGTTGCGGCGTGATCAGGCGGCGCGGGTGGTCGGATCGGGGGATGAACTGCCCGGGGCGCTGACCGAGTTGTTCACCGACTCGCTGGGGTCGGCGCGGATGGGTCGACGAGCCCGGGAGCTGGTCCTGGGCTGCCAGGGAAGCACGGCGGAGACGGCCCGCCTGCTGGTGGCTTGCCTGGGGAAAACCCCGCCGGGAATGGCGGTCCGCCCGGTCGGTGGGCAGACCGCAGGTTGACATGCAGTTCTGCTTTGGGCAGGCTACAATCCCGGCAGAGGGGCGTTCCGCCCGCCCCCTCGTGGCAGTTCACCGGCGGCGTCTTCTGATGAATTTGGAGTTGTGCATGTCGAGTTTCTTCACCAGCGAATCGGTGAGTATGGGACACCCCGACAAGGTGTCCGACCAGATCTCCGATGGCGTGCTGGATGCCCTGCTGGCCCAAGACCCGATGTCCCGCGTCGCCTGCGAGACGCTCTGCACCACCGACCTGGTGGTGTTGGCCGGTGAGATCACGTCGAAAGGTTCGCTCGATTACGTGAAGCTGGTTCGCGACGTGGTGCGCGACATCGGCTACGTCGGCTCCGACATGGGATTCTCGGAAGAGTCGGTCCGGGTGTTTGTCGCGCTGCACGCCCAGAGCGGTGACATCGCCATGGGTGTCGATCGCGACGGTGCTGGCGACCAGGGGTTGATGTTCGGGTACGCCTGCGATCAGACCCCCGAGTTCATGCCTTACCCCATCGCCCTCTCGCACCGGATCATCAACAAGCTGACCGAGGTCCGCCAGAAGAAGGTCGTCAACTGGCTGCGGCCCGACAGCAAGAGCCAGGTCAGCGTCGAGTACCGGGATGGCAAGGCGGTCGGGATCTCGGCGATCGTCGTCTCGACCCAGCACGCTCCCGAGGTCTCGCAGCAGGAAATCTCCGACTTCGTGATCAACCAGGTCATCAAGCCCACGGTTCCCGCCGAACTGCTGAACAGCGGAACCAAGTACCACATCAACCCCACGGGTCGCTTCGTGATTGGTGGCCCCCATGGTGACACCGGCCTGACCGGCCGCAAGATCATCGTCGACAGCTACGGTGGCTGGGGACGCCACGGCGGTGGGGCGTTCAGCGGCAAGGACCCGACCAAGGTCGATCGCTCGGCGGCCTACATGGCCCGCTACGTGGCGAAGAATGTGGTCGCTTCGGGCCTGGCCTCCGAGTGCGAAGTGCAGTTGGCCTATGCCATCGGTGTCGCCGAGCCAGTCAGCGTCAAGGTCGACACCAACGGGACCGCCAAGATCCCGGAAGCCAAGATCGCTGAACTGGTCCGTGAACTGTTCCCGATGACCCCCCGGGGCATCATCTCGGAACTGAAACTGCGGCGTCCCATCTACCGCAAGACCGCGGCGGGTGGTCACTTTGGCCGGAACGATCCCGACTTCACCTGGGAAGACGTGTCGGTCAAGGCGCCCCAACTGCGCAAGAAGGCCGGACTCTAATCGGGTTCACCCAGCGACCGGTTCAAACAGAGACCGGTTCACCTTATGACCGGGATGGCACCAGGCAGGAGCCGGTGCCAGTCCCGGTTCTGGCCGGGGGCATTCCTCGGCCACTGCAACCCCCCTTGAATGACCGGGAGATTCAGCCATGGAAGGCTGGGAACTCGATGTCGTCGCGATCCGCCGGTTCAGCCTGCAGTTGGGCCGGCGGCTGTGGTCTCGCTGGAACCCCGCACTGCGGCTGATTGCCCGCCCGGTGCGGCCCGAATTGCTTCCCGGGATGGCGGTCTTCAGCGGGCTGCTGTCGGTCGCGGTCTTGTACCTGATGTGGTGGGCGCGAAGCACCGCGTCTCCAACCCCCACCCCCGGCCCTGGTTCCCTCTGTGCCGCCGGCCTGGGCCTGCTGGCCGCCACCAGCCTGGGCGTTGAGTTGCTCCGCCCCGTCGTCTCGGTCCGGCGCTACTGGCCCCTCCTGGTGGGCACCGCCTGGCTCGCCGCGTTCGCGTGCGCCCTTCCCAGCCTCACCCGCCACCCCCTCGCCTCGCTGGGCGTGCTGTTGCTGGGAGGACTCTCGGGCGAGTGGATCCGTCAGCAGCTCAGCCCCTCT
>CAIUHT010001181.1 GCA_903898975.1 uncultured Planctomycetaceae bacterium | reverse complement strand
CGCGGGGTGATCGACCGCCTCGAAGAGCTGATTCTCGACGCCGACCGCTTGGGGCGTCCGCTCGAGGTCGATCCCCAGCGGCAAGCACTGTTTGAACTGTTCGAGCAGGCCGACGCTGGCGGGTTCCTCGCCGACGACAGCGAATTCGACCTCTCGGCCGACGCCGTCGCCAAGGTCCTCGCCGAACGCTGGAAGCTGCGGAACCTGGGGGCCGCCATCGCCCAGCCCGGCAATCTGCCACCCGCTCAACTGGCCCGCCTGCGGGTGCTGTGGTCGTTCATGCGGATGTGGATGGAATGGGATTACGCCTGGCGACGCTACCGCGAGCGGCAACGGGCCAACGATCAACTGGCGGGAAGCTGGCCCGCCACCGACGAGCGAGTCGACGCCCCCCCGGGCGATCCCGACTGAAGCCCTCTTTGGACCAACCTTCATGCCTCCGCAGTTGCCCCCCGCCGTCCCCCTCGATTTGCTGGTGGTCGCCCCGCACCCCGATGATGCCGAAATTGGCACCGCCGGGGCACTGCTCTGGGCGCGGGCCCGTGGCTGGAAGACCGGGGTGATTGAGCTGACCAGTGGCGAGCCAACCCCGCACGGGTCGCTCCCCCTGCGGGCCGCTGAAACCCAGGCGGCGACCGAGGTGCTGGGGCTCGACTGGCGAGGCAACCTCGATCTGCCGAATCGCTCGCTGGAACACACGCTCGAGAGCCGGCGGGCACTGGCGGGGGTGTTTCGGCAACTCCGCCCGCGGATCATCCTCGCCCCCTACTGGGAGGACGCGCATCCCGACCACGTCGCCGCCAGCGCCCTGGTCGATGCCGCCCGCTTCTGGGCGAAGCTCAGCCGGAGCGACATTCCGGGCGAGCCGTTCCACCCACCCCGGATTCTCAATTACTTCAGCATCCACCTGCGGATTCACCCCCAGCCGGCGTTTGTGCTCGACATCTCGGCTCATCTCGACGCGAAGATGCGGGCGATTCAGTGTTTCGAGAGCCAGTTCGTCACGGGACGGTCGGCCGCGTTTCCGACCCTGCTCGACGACATGCGCGATCGGGCCCGCTACTGGGGTTGGTGCATCGGCCGGGCCTATGGCGAACCGTACGCCAGCCGGGAACCGTTGGGGCTTCCCGGGCTGGAGTTCGCCTGACCCCCGCAGCGGGTCAAGTGGCTCGACGACGCCACCTGGCAGAGTCGATTTGGCGAGGGGCCGTTGTTGGCCGGGACCAGGACAAGCGGAGCGGGCGGGACGATGGGAATGCCAGCGGCGTCGGAACAGCCCGTGACGATTGCGACGGTGTTCGAGCGCCTGCGCCAGGCGCGCGAGCGACACCCGCAGCGGTCGCCTTGGTCCGACTTCACGCGGCACGATTGGCCCCGCCTGTTCGAGATCCTGAACGTGGGGGTTCAGCTCGATGCGATCCGCTGGTCGGGAAGTCTCGAAAAACTGGGGGCGACCGAGTGGCCGCTGTTGCAGGAGATCGAGACGCAGGGAGCACTGCTGGAATTCCTGCGGGAATCCCCCTGGATCGCGCCCGAGGCCGAAGCGATGGTCGTGTGGGGTGCCGCTTCCCGGCAGCAGGCGGCGGCGAGCCTGCTGAGCGATGGGGTGGCTGCGATCGACTTTCTGCTGGACGAAGCGGGGCGGGCTGAACTGGGCCGTTTGTTCGCCCTGGAGCGCAGCCGGCAGGCGGGCGATTTCCGACGCGAGCTGACCGCCGCGAGCGACCCCGACTGGTTTGCCATGGTGCAGCGGTGCCTGGGCCGGGAGGTGATGGCCGACCTGCTGGCGGCGGTGGGGCGAGTGGAGCGGCTGGAGCTGACGGTCTCGAGCCAGGCGCTGTTGCCGCAGGGAATTGGCTGGCATCGCGATTTGTACTGGCCGCAGGCGGACGATTGTGTGTCGATCATCGTGACTGTGGATGAGAACTCGCGTGAGGCGGGGGGGGAGTTTGTGGCGTGGTTGCCGGGGGGAAATCGGCAACTGGTGCACGGGCGGCGGCCGTTTGAGGCGACGCTGCTGCGGAACGGGCTCCCGCGGCGAGAGCGGCTGTATCACGCAGTCGCCGGGTATCCGCAGGCGGGAGTGCGACGGGAGGTGTTTGTGGTGCAGGTGGTGTTTGGGAAGAGAGAGACGACGTGAGGGTGGAGGGTGGAGGGT
>CAIUHT010001180.1 GCA_903898975.1 uncultured Planctomycetaceae bacterium | reverse complement strand
GGCGACTGGGGCACGCAGTTCGGCATGATCCTCTACGGCTACAAGAATTTCCTGAACGCCGACGCCTACCGGGCCGACACCGTGGGCGAACTGGCCCGCCTCTATCGGCTGGTCAGCCAGCTGGAGGGCTACCATGCCGCGGTCGCCGAGTTGCCCAAACTGCGGGCCCGGCTGAGCGAGGCGGACGCCCAGCTGCGGCAACTGCAGGCGGCCCCCGTGCCTGCCGACAAGAAGGGGCAAGAGAGCCACAAGAAGTCGCTGAAGCAGCGGTCGTCCGAGCAGGCGGGCCTCCGCGAGGAGATTGGCTCGCTCGAGCGGAAGATTGCCGGGGTGGAGGGGGACGCCGCCTTGGCCACTCTCGCCCGGCAACATCCCCGGATTGCCGAGGAGGCGCGACTCGAGACATCGCGGCTCCACGCTGGCGACCCAACCAACACCGCCCTGTGGCGGGAATTCATGCCGGCCTGCCAGGCGGCGCTCGACCGGATGTACGACCGCCTGGGAATCCACTTTGATCTGACGCTGGGCGAGAGTTACTACCAGCCCGGGCTGGCCAGCGTGGTGGCCAGCCTCAAGGAGCGAGGGCTGGCGGTTGAAAGCGACGGGGCGATCTGCGTGTTCATCGCCGGGGTCGAAGCCCCGTTCATTGTGCAGAAGCGGGATGGGGCATTCACGTATGCCACCACCGACCTGGCGACCATCGCCGATCGTGTCGATCGCCTGCAGGCCGACGTGGTGCTGTACGTGGTCGATGCCCGGCAGGCCGATCACTTCAAGCTGCTGTTCGCCACGGCGCGGCAGTGGGGGTACACGGGGGTCGACCTGCGGCACGTCAGCTTCGGGACGATCCTGGGCGACGACCGCCGCCCGTTCAAGACGCGCTCGGGCGACACGGTGGGGCTGGAGTCATTGATCGACGAGGCGGTGGTGCGGGCCCGGCAGATTGTCGATGGCAACGAAACCCAGAAGGCGAACGGGCCCGAGTTGGATGACGCGGCCCGGGCTGGAATCGCCGAGGCGGTGGGCATTGGCGGCATCAAGTACGCCGACCTGTCGCAGAACCGGGAAACCGACTATGTCTTCAGCTGGGACAAGATGCTGGCACTGACGGGCGACACGGCGACTTACATGCAGTACGCCTACGCCCGGGTCTGTGGCATCTTCCGCCGGGGGCAGATCGATCGCGCCGAGTTGCGCCGCAACGGGGGGCGGGTGGTGCTCGAGCACCCGGCGGAACGGGGACTGGCGCTGCAGCTGGCCCGGTTTCACGAGGTCCTCGACGCGGTGATCTTCGACTATCGCCCCAACCTGCTGACCGACTACCTGTTCGCGCTGTCGAACCTGTTCAGCACCTTCTTCGAGCAGTGTCCCGTGCTGAAGGCGGAGTCGTCCGAGTTGCGTGTCAGTCGGCTGCTGCTGGCCGACCTGACCGCACAGACCATTCATCGCGGGCTGCACCTGTTGGGCATCGAGACGATCGAAAAGATGTGATCGCAGCAGACATCACGGCGAAAGACGTGATGCCGCGAGGCGTGATGGCCATGGGCTGCGTGGGGGGCGAGAGTTGGCGGGTGGTCGGCCCGCATGCGGGTGGACTGGCACCTCGGGGGCCGGGGAAGGGTTACTGGCCGGTTGGAAAGCGGCCCGGTACGCTGGAGCGAGTGCGGAACAGCAGGTGACGCAACCGAGACAGGCTGCCGATTGTGGGAAGTGAGCGCGAGGCGGGATGAAGATTCTGATTGTGGGGCAGGGGGGACGCGAGCATGCACTGGCCTGGAAACTGCGTTCCAGTCCCCTGGTGAAGGAGATTTTCTGTGCGCCAGGCAATGCGGGGACCGCCCTCGAGGCGGTGAATCTCGAACTCGCCGCGACCGACATCGCCGGGCTGTTGGATTTCGCCCGCAAAGAGCGGATTGACCTGACCGTGGTTGGCCCCGAGGCCCCGCTCGTCGCCGGGCTGGTCGATGCGTTTGACAAAGAGGGACTGCGGGTGTTCGGCCCCTCCCGCCAGGCCGCCGAGCTGGAGGGCAGCAAGGTCTTCGCCAAAGATGTGATGCGGTCAGCGGCCATTCCGACCGCCGAGTCGCAGGTGTTCAACAACGCCGACGCCGCGGAAGCTTATGTCGAGGGGCGGGAAGAAACCCGGCTGGTGGTGAAGGCCGACGGTCTCGCCTCGGGCAAGGGGGTCACGGTCTGCCAGAGTCGGGCCGAGGCGCTCGACGCCATCCGGCGGATCATGCGGGGACGGGAGTTCGGCGACGCCGGGGCGAAGCTGGTGATCGAGGAGTGTCTCGATGGCGAAGAGGTGAGCATCCTCGCGCTGACCGACGGGGAAACCATCATCCCGCTCGAGACGTCGCAAGACCACAAGGCGGCATACGATGAAGACAAGGGGCCCAACACCGGGGGAATGGGGGCCTACAGCCCGGCCCCGCAGATCTCGCCCCTGATGATGGACAACATCATCGGCCAGATCCTGGTCCCCGCCGTCCACGCCATGAAGCGTCGCAACCGCCCATTCAAGGGGGTGCTGTACGCCGGCCTGATGATGAGCTACCAGGGCCCCAAGGTGCTGGAATTCAACGTCCGGTTTGGCGACCCCGAGGCTCAGCCGCTGCTGATGCGGCTCAAGTCGGACCTGGCCCCGGTGCTGATGGCGCTCGCCGAGGGGCGGCTGGGAGAAATCGACGCCCTGCAGTGGGACAAGCGCCCGTCGGTCTGCGTGGTCATGGCCGCCGAGGGATACCCGGGCGACTACCCGAAGGGCCAGGTCATCCGTGGCCTCGACGAGGCGGCCCAGGTCGAGGGGGTGAAGGTCTTCCATGCGGGGACGACCCTCAAGAACGGTCAGGTCCTGACGAACGGGGGCCGGGTGCTGGGCGTCACCGCGATTGGCGATCGGCTGGGCGATGCCAAGCTGCGCGCCTACCAGGCGGTCAAGCACATTCGCTGGCCGGGCGCCTGGTGCCGCCACGACATCTCCGACAAGGCCCGGCAATACCTGCGCGAATAGTCACCGCGACGGCGCTGCGACGGCTGCTGGCCGACGCAACCTGGCGGCCCGGCGGAACTGTCGCAGGCTGGCTTCCACGTGAGGCTTGAGAGCTCCCCGACTCTGCGGCTGGGAGGGGGGCCACCCAATGCCAGTGGGATGAGATTTCACCCACATCGCGATTCGGCGCGCGCGGTTCGCCGCCGACGGATTCTCAATCGGGTTTCGTGACCAGCTGCACCCAGTGGGGGGGGCGTTGTTTGTGCACCGCCCGGCAGCCGCGGAGCCCGGGGATCCAGCGGTTTTTCAGGTGGATGCAGACTTTCTGAGATTTGCTGGAGATTTTTGTGTCACGAAATCGGCCACCGTGGTTAAGTAAGACTACCACTCGGCCGCACGTGAGGACGCATGACAGCAGACATCCGGCAGGCATTCAGGCAATGGACACTGGCCCAGCCGGTGGTCTCGGCCTTTATTGGCTCCATCGTCCGCGATGTAGCGGCACGTGATGACGTGCTGCAAGAGACGGCGGTCGCGGTCATCGAGTCGTTCGACCGCTACAACCCCGAACTCCCGTTTCTCCCGTGGTGCCTGGCGATTGCCCGCAACCAGGTCCGGCTGTACCTGCGGACCCGGCACCGCGACCGCCTGGTGTTTTCCGAACAGGCCATCGCTGCCCTCGCCGAGGCGTTCGTCCCCCAGGCCCGCGAGCCGGTGGAATTGTCCGACCGGCTGGCAGTGTGCCTGCAACGGCTGACCGAGCGGGCCCGCGAGATCTGTCGCCTGCGGTACCAGGAGGGGCTGCGGCCGGTCGAGATCGCCGCGCAGCTGTCGCAGACCGCCGAGAGCGTCCGCAAGATTCTGCAGCGCGCCCGCGAGAGCCTCCGCGAGTGCCTCGAAGCCGCCCGCACCCAGGTCGCCGGAGAGCTTCCATGACCGCACCTCAACCGCTCATCGACCGGTATCTCGATGACGAGGCGACCGCAGACGACCTGGCGACGCTGGAAGCCTGGCTGCTGGCCGACCCGGCGAACGCCCAGGAACTCGCCCGACAAGCGGCCTTCCATGACCAGTTGCTGAACTGGTGGCGGGTCCGGTCCTCCATCGAGTCGGTACAGGGCGCTGCCAACTGGCCACTGGGCGAGGGCCCTGTCGCCAAGGCCGCTCCCCCTTCCACCCCAGTGCCGGTCGGGCCGCGGCCCGCAGTCGACTTGTTCCCTCGGGGTCAAGCACCGGTCCATCACGGCGGCCTTTCCCAATCACCCACCGGGGCGCTGGATCGCGAAGACGGCGAGCAGGGGACGAATGCCGCGTCCGCACTCGCCCCGCGCCCCGCGCAGGCGCAGGCAGCCAGTCAGCCCGGCTCCAGTCAGCCCGGCTCCAGTCAGCCCGGCTCCAATCAGCTGCCCGATCCTGTGGCCGCACCCCGGGCTCGGCGATGGGGCGACTGGGGGCGTTTGGTCCACTGGAGTCGATTGAGCCCATGGAGTC
>CAIUHT010001179.1 GCA_903898975.1 uncultured Planctomycetaceae bacterium | reverse complement strand
GCCTGCCGACCCGAAGTTTCTGTCGCCAGATGGCCGCCCCGAAACCACCGAGGCCGAGGTCCTTGCTCGTGTCCGGTTAGAGTTCGGGGAACTGCTGAAGTTGACCCCCCCGGTGCGGGTCGAAGCGTATCTCAAGAACCTCCCCGCGAAGCAGCGCTCGGTAGCGCTCCCCGCCCTGCTCGAGCTGGACCTGGCTTGGGCCGACGACTGGGGTCAACCCCGCCCGGCGTGCGAGGAATACGTCGACCGCCTCCCCGAGTTTGAAGACAGCGTCCGCTCGTTTTTTGCCCAGCGCGAGTCGCACCACCGACTCGCCGACCTGGAAGACACCGGCGAACACCCTCCCCCGGACGTGACGCAGAAATGGCGGCGGGGCCTCCGGCTGGGGTGCTATGAGCTGCTTGACCAATTGGGCCAGGGTGGCTTCGGCGAGGTCTGGAAGTGTCGCAATCACAATGACGGGAGCCTGGTTGCGATCAAGTCGGTGGGACCAACCCGGCGGACGGGCGCTCTCAAGTCGTCCGCAACCATCGCCAACCACAACAATTACCTCGTTCGTGAACGGGAAATTCTGCGCGAACTGTCGGAACTTGATGTCCGGGTTCCCAAGCTGCTCGACGAGGGCCTGGATGGATCGGGCCGCCCCTACCTGGTCATGGAGTTGGTGCCCGGTCGCGACCTGCAGCAACGGCGGGACGAGGGCGAGTGGCCCTGGCGGCGGTGCGTGCAGGTGGCCATCTCGATCGCCCAGGCACTCCGCGACCTGCACAGGCAGGGCTATTACCACTGCGATCTCAAGACACGGAACATCATTCTCGACCTGGACGACCAGGCGTGGCTGATCGACATGGGCTCGACCATGCGGTACAGCGACGTGGTGGAACGGGGCCGCGGTTACTACCCCCCGTACACGCGGGGCTATGCCCCCCCCGAAGCCGAGGCCGAGGGGGACTCCACGCAGATCAATGCCCGTTACGACCTGCACATGCTGGGAGCCGTACTGTATGTGCTGCTGACTGGTCGCCCCCCGGGGCCCGAGGAAACACTGCTCCGCCACAAGTACAACGACCACCGCGAGCAACTGGCCCCCCAGCCTCCCAGTGAAATCCACCCTGGGCTCCCCGGGGTGGTCGACGATGTCTGCCTCTGGATGCTGGAGAAGAGCAGCGAAGAGCGGCCGCGAAACGCCCAGGAGGTGATCACCCGGCTGGAAAAGGCCCTGTTTGAAGAGCCTGACACCGACACCGACCTCAAGCGGCGGACCGAACAGCGGCCTGACGATCCCGTGCTGGTCCCGACGCGGGATGCCCGGGTTTCTTCCACCGCGAAGGGGGAGGAAACGAACCGGGTCGCCACGGTCCCGGCCCAACTCTTGTCACCGGAGCCGAGCGTTCAAGCCTCCGCCCCGCCACGCGGTGGCCGCTGGCAGCGACTGGCGGGGGTGGGACTGGGGACCGCCTTCCTGGCGCTGCTGGCACTGGCGATCAGTGGACGCGATTCGAGCGCGGGTAACACCGTTGGGTTTGAGCTGGGCCCAAGGCTGGCGTCGGTGCAGGGGCAGTTTGCCTCACCGCGGCTGACCCGGGTTCAGGAGGAAGTGTTCGAAGCCCAGGCGAGCTACCCGTACCAGGTGTGGGTCGGGGCCGCGACCGAGCCAAAACGCAAGTTCGAGGTCGACTTCGAGTTTGATCTCTCGGGCG
>CAIUHT010001178.1 GCA_903898975.1 uncultured Planctomycetaceae bacterium | reverse complement strand
GAGCCGTCGTCCCAGAGCTTGCGATAGAGGTTGGGGTCGGCCGTGCTGCGCTCGAGACCAATCTTCTCGGTGAGGACTTGGGCGTGCTCCTTGTAGTAGAGGTTGCCTGCCTGTTTGCTCCCCTCGACACTCTTATCGCAGCGGCAGCACTTGCCTTTCTCGGTGAAAGGACGGGGCCCCTCGAAGTAGAGCTCGCGGTCCATCGTCGCCGTGGTGAAGGCGGCTCTCACGTCGCAGTCGTAGAGGGTGCATTTCCGCCGTGCAGCCTCCGCGCACATTATCCTCTGCGTGGTACCGACGATCGTGCCTATGAAGGTGTCCTCGTAATCGCGCCCATATTGTTCGGTGAATCCATTGAATACCCATCGGGCTCTGAATTCGAACGGGGTAACACCGTCCTCCTTGTACTTGACGACGAAGGCCCACTTTCCGCCGTGGATGCGGAAGCCCCGGCTCTTGACTTCGGCTGAGTCGCAATAGGTCCATGCTTGGTTGCCGTGCTTCTTCTCGAGGTCGGATTTCATCGCCGCGAGCCACTGTTCACGGTACGGGTTATCACTCGCGAGCGCCTCGATCTCGTTCTTGGGCAACGGAATCGGCCCCGCCACCGTCTTCGCGGTGAATGCTACCAATTCGTCGTGCAGGGTGTTGCAGTAGTGGAAGAGCACGTCGGCGCTGCTAGCATCGTCGTCTACGAGCACGTCTCCTCCGCTTTGCCCCCCAGCCGCGACGAGCGGCTGAACAGGAGGGGACCGGAGAGGGACCTTCTGCTGGTACTCGTTACCCATAGCTTGAGTGGCGTCGGTGGGAAAGTACATGTGAGCGTCCCAAACCTGCGGCAGCGGGTTGAACTGCAGCTCGTTGTTTGGGAAAGTGACGTCACGAGTGGATGTGATGCGGTTGAGCTTGTGGACAAAGACGTAGTGCCCTTGGCGCCGCTCGTCGAAGCCAAGGTACGTAGCCACGTTGCCGGTGGACATCAACTTGCCCCCTGGTTTGATCATGGTGTCCCTGACGTTCACGTAGCACCTTGAAAGCATGACGTGGTACTTGGAAAGGTCGACGGGTCGTCCACAAGCCTCGCTGGGCGACTGCTTATAGTCGAAGCGTTTTGTGGGCAGATCGTTGTGAATCTGAACGGCCTGGTTCATAAGGAACGGCCACAGTACGTACGGGTTGCCTCCGGCGTCATGCTGAGCGGCCATGATACGCATGGGTCGAAGGATGATGCCAATGGCCCGTTCAGCGCCTGGATTCGTGTTCTTGTCGTAAGGAACCGACAAGGTGCTGCGGGTGGCAAGCCTGTCAGCCATCTCGTCAGGATCTGGAGTTGCGGATTCGCCGCGCAGATGAGCTTCGATGTCGCCGCTTGTGAGCTCGTTATCGCGGTGCCACTCCGTCACTCTGCCCCCTACTTTGGCGAGTAAATCCGCATGGTCAGACTCGAATTGTTTGAAGGCGCTCAGGATTGCTTGCTTGTCTTTGGACTGCAGGTAGCCCACGGCGATGCGAGATGTCGCCCAGTCGTAGAAGATGATAGCAGCCACAAAGCCATGCCGGATAGACGGCGGGAATCCGAGCACCAGGTCGCTGGACACCCGTTGCCCGAAGTACT
>CAIUHT010001177.1 GCA_903898975.1 uncultured Planctomycetaceae bacterium | reverse complement strand
GTCAGCAGAGCCTGCCAGGCCCAGGTCGAACGCCCGCGCCCCGCAGTGGCCACCCCCTCGCCCAACGTCACGACCGGGGCCCCCGCAGCCAAGGGGGCACCAGGTGCGTGCGCGGCAGCAGCGTTTGGCGCCGCAGTCCCCGCGTTTGCGACTGCACCAGTCTCTGCACCGCTGACAGGTCGTATCGCGGAAGTGGCGGGCCAGTTCGCCGATGGCGCCGGTGGAGTGGGCAGATCACCCCGAGCGGTCGCCTCGTTCGCGGGGCCCGACCACGTTTCGGGGGGCAGTGCGGCCCTCAATGGCTCGACTCCGGCGGACCGCTCGTCGCCCGAGAGGTTGGCCCAGCCAGACGCTTCGGTGATTGTCACCTCGTCCGGGCTGTTGCGCGGCGTTTCGAGCACGGGCCAGATGGCCGAGGCCGATTCGAGCACATCCAGCCGAGTGCGACACCGGGGACAATACGGCTCCCCGCCGGTCATCTCGACCGACACCGCCACTCCGCAGGTGGGACAGTTCAACAGCTCCACTGGCTGAATCCCGCACAGAGGTCAAGCGCGCGAGCCGTCAATGCCGCGCAGGGGGGGCGTCGCCAGCCTGATCCAGCGAGCGCCACGCGATTGTCTGCAAGTCCCGAAGCCCGGGCAAGCCTTGACCCGGCGTGTGCCGGACTTCGCACAAGATCGGCACTCCACTCCACCGCGCCAGTTCGGCGGCGTTGAGATTGGCCGAGACATCGCCCGGGTCGGGGGGGAGCGGTTCGTTCAGGATCACGCCTGCCACGGTCAAGCCGCGGGACCGCGCCGCCTCGCAGGTCAACAGGGTGTGATTGATTGTCCCCAAACCGCGGCGAGCCACGATCAGCAGGGGAAACCCCAGGTCGCGGGCCAGATCGGCGACCAGTTCGTGATCGCTCACCGGGGCGAGCAGGCCCCCCACTCCCTCGACCAGCAGAAACTCCACTTGGTCGGCCCACCACTCGACCGCCGAGCGGAGGGCCCGCGGATCGACGGTCGCCCCCTCCGCCCGAACCGCCAGTGGGGGGGCCAGCGGGGCGGCAAACCGCTGTGGACAGATCCGCTCGCGGGGATACTCGCCCCCCAGGGCCGACCAGAGGGCCTCGACATCGCCCCAACGCGGCCCCTCGGGGGTCTGCTCGACTCCCGACGCGACTGGTTTGCAGCCCCCCACCCGCACTCCCTGGCTACGCAACACGCGGAGAATCGCCGCGGTCAAATGGGTCTTGCCGACCCCGGTGTCGGTGCCTGTCACGAACAATCCTCGACAACGCGACACTGCCATCACTGACTGCTCCAGAATGCCTCGGGCTTCGCGCCCCACGCTGCCGCGACCAATCCGCAGGCCCCGACCCAGGCCACCGCACCACCGCCGCCCGACGGCACCGGCGCTGCTGACTCCCGAGCAGTTGCGTCCTGAGCCAGCGCCCAATTGCCCCCGCGCTTTGTTCCCAGCGAAACAGGATGACCGTCTCCTGGATGACCATCCGTTCCGCGGCCCCGCCCAGCCGCATTCTGGTTGTCAGGCCTCGCTGACAACGGAGAGCCTGCCGGAACAGCCTGATGTGCCGCGGGCTCGGTGGCGGTGGGCCGGCTTTCTCCCCTGGTGATCGATCCTCCGGGACCCCGACCGCGCGGTGGAAAAAACCGGGTGATTGCACACTGGCGTGCGCCACGGTTAAATCACAGGAGGCAAATCACCGTAGGCAAACCACCACCGGGCGGGTCGCCGCCTCAGCGACCGCCCCGCCTGTCCAGCGCACGGGAGAATGGCATGATTGTCGGCGTTCCCAAGGAGATCAAGTCGGATGAATATCGCGTCAGCCTCATCCCCGCGGGGGTCGAAGAACTGACCCGGCTCGGGCATCGGGTGCTGGTGGAACGGGGTGCGGGGGTTGGCTCGGGCATCCCCGATGAAGACTATCTTGAGAATGGCGCCGAGATTGTCACTACGGCTGCCGAGGTGTTTCAGCAGGCCGACCTGATCGTCAAGGTGAAGGAACCGCAGCCCGCCGAGTTCCCGCTGCTCCGCCGGGGGCAGATTCTCTTTACCTACCTGCACCTCGCCGCCAGCGAACCACTGACCCGGGGACTGCTCGACACCGGTATCACCGCACTCGCCTACGAGACGCTGCGTGGCCGCGCGGGCGACCTCCCCTGCCTCACCCCCATGAGTGAAGTGGCTGGCCGCATGAGCATTCAGCAGGGAGCCAAGTACCTCGAACGTCCGCAGGAGGGGCGCGGGATTCTGCTGGGCGGGGTGCCGGGTGTTCCCCCTGCGCACATCACCATCCTGGGAGGTGGCGTCGTCGGGAAGAACGCCGCCCGGATCGCCGCGGGCTTTCAGGCTGACATCAACATTCTTGATATCAACGTCGACCGGCTGCGATATCTCGATGACATCATGCCCGCGAACGTGAACACCCTCTTCAGCGACCGACACAACATCCGCGAGCAATTGCGCCGGGCCGACCTGGTGATTGGGGCGGTGCTGGTCGAGGGAGCCCGTGCTCCGCGGCTGGTCCGCCGCGAGGACCTGGCCCTGATGAACCCCGGGGCGGTCATCATCGATGTTGCCATCGACCAGGGGGGTTGTGTCGAAACAGCTCACGCCACCACGCACTCACACCCGACCTACATGGTTGATGGCATTGTGCACTACTGCGTCGCCAATATGCCGGGCGCGGTTGGCCGCACCAGCACCTACGCGCTGGCCAATGTCACCTTCCCGTACGTCCGCCAGTTGGCACAACGCGGGCTCGCCGAGGCAACCGCCCTCGACCCGGGCTTCGCCCACGCCGTCAACCTGCACGCCGGCCAGGTCGCCAACCGCGCCGTCGCCGACACATTCTCGCTCCCCTTCGTCCCCTTCGAACCGGCCCGCGTTCCCAGCCGGTCTTAGCCTGCCGCCCCCGGCGGAGGAGCGTTGCGACCGCAGCCCCCTCCCCGCTCGGGCTGACAGGCTTGCTGCTCGTCGGCCCCGCCTGTGGGACTTGTTGCAGGCGGCACTTGTTGCAGGCGGCACTTGTCCCGTGGCGGACTCGTCCCAAGTTGCTCGTCCCGCGGCTTACCGGCGGGTGACAGCCTCCCAACTGGCTCCCCGGGGCCGCTCTGCTTTCTTGCCTTTTCGCTCTGTCCGCTTTCCGGGCTCTCAGGCTTCTCATGGATTCGATCACGCTCTTCGATGCCTCGACCCGGGCCACGGCACAGGTCGCCCCCAACCTGGGCTTCAACTGTCATTCCCTGCGGCTTTCCGCTCTCGGAAAACTGGTGGAGATTCTCGACTGCGATCCGGAATTCGGCCAACCGGAATCCTCCCCCTCCCGCAGTGGCATCCCACTGCTCTTCCCCTTCCCCAATCGAATCCGTGACGCCCGCATGCGCTGGCAGGGACGGGAGTGGCCAATTGGGGGGACCCGCGTTGACCCCCACGGCAACGCCATCCACGGGTTTGTGCTCAACCGACCATGGCGGGTCACCCGGCATGAACGCGATCTGCTGATTGGAGAATTCCAACTCGGTCGTGACGCCCCCGATGTCCGCGACCAGTGGCCCGCCGATTTTCTGATCGAGGTCGCGTATCACCTCGACGCCGGTCGGCTCCGCTGCGAGATCCGCATTCTCAACCCCAGCCGCGATCCCCTCCCCTGGGGCTTTGGGACCCACACCTATTTCCGCATCCCGCTGGTTCCCGGGGGGTGCACGGGCG
>CAIUHT010001176.1 GCA_903898975.1 uncultured Planctomycetaceae bacterium | reverse complement strand
CCACGCAGCGGGTCTCGCTCCCCTCCTGCAGTTCAATCACCCCGCCGGTGACGCCCGCCATCCGAGACAAGACCAGTTCTCGGGCGCGACGCGCCGACCAGCCCGCCGGAGCACGCGGCGTGGGAGCTTCGGTTGTCTTCATGGGGAGCTGGTCCTTTCCGCAAGTCCACCAGGATGAGGATGGTAGGGAACCCTCTTCCACCAAAGTTTCAGCGCCTGCCAGTAGATGGCACCGAACACGCGGGCCGAGATCCAGGGATGAATCACCAGCACGCGAGCCAGAGATTGTGTCGAGATTTCCGTCCGCTGCAAGCGTAGGCTCGCCTCAAACAGCCGCCGCCCCGCGCTCAGGTTCACAATGCCCACCCCCAACCGTTCGCCCGGAGTCTCCAGCCGAAATCGATACTCCATGTCCATCCCCATGAAGGGCGAGACATGAAACTCTTTCCGCTGCGCCACCTCGCCCGCCGCGTCCAATCCGTCCCGCCGCACATCCAGGGCATAACAGTGCCGCTCGCCCCACGGCGTGTTGTGGACCTCGGCCACCACAAACTCCACCGCGGTCCCTTCGGCGTTGTAGCAGTAGTAGAAACTCACGGGGTTCATGACATAGCCAAAGTGACGCAACTGCGTCAGCAGCCTGATCGGCCCGGTGACTTCCATCCCCAGCTTGTCCCGCACCAGCTCACGCACGCAGTCCGCCAGCGGCCGCTGCGGGTCGCCCAGGTGATCTCCCCGGCGGAACCACGCGACTGCCGGTCGCCCTGCCGACCACAGCCAGCGCCCTGCGAACACTTGGTCCAGTTCCTCAAGGTCGAGGTAGACCAGGTAGAGCGGGTACTGGAAGGCATGCCCCACCGGCTCGTGGCGGGCGTGCCGAACTACGCCCTCGTAGAGGCAGCTGTGCACGTCAGGCACTCCGGATCGAGCTGGCGACAGACCGCCAAGGCACTGTTGACCCCATCTTCGTGGAACCCATTCCCCCAGTAGGCCCCACAATACGACAGCCCATCCAGGGCCACCAGTTCCGCGTGCCGTCGCTGGGCCGCCCCTCTTTCAATGGTGAACACGGGATGGTGGTACTCATACCGCCCCAGGATCCGCCCCGCGTCGATCTGCGCCGTCGAATTCAGCGTCACGCAGTACGTGTGCCGTTTGTTCAGCCCCTGCAGAATGTTCATGTTGTACGTCAGCGTCGCGGCGTCCTTCTGGCCCCGCGGAATGCGGTAATTCCACGCCGCCCACGCCCCCCGTCGCGGCGGCAGCACCGACTCATCGGTGTGCAGCACCACGTCGTTCGCCTGGTACGGGAATTTCGCCAGCAACTCCCGTTCAATCGGTCGGGGCTCGGCCAGCAGCCGCAAGGCCTGGTCGGCGTGGCACGCGACAATCACCTCATCAAACGGCCGGGTCTCTCCCCCCACCCGCAGTTCGACCCCGCCCGCGATCCGCCGAATCGACTCGACGGGGGTGTTCAAATGCACTCGCCCCCGCAGTCGGCTCACCAGCTTCTCGACATAGCTGCGCGAGCCACCCGCAATCACCCGCCATGTCGGTCGATGGAAGACCGACAGCAAGCCATGGTTGCTGTAGAACTCGGCGATGAACCGCATTGGAAACTCGGCGAAGGTGCCTGTCGGACACGACCAGATCGCCGCTCCCATCGGCAGCAGGTACTTCTCGGCGAACTCCCGCGAGTACCCCTCTTCCCGCAAAAACTGCCCGACGGTCGGTTCATCACCGCGGGCCAGCACGCGGGTGGCGGTGCGGTTGAAACGCACAATGTCGGCCAGCATCCGCCAGAAGGCGGGCCGCACCAGGTTCCGCTTGCGGACGAACAACCCCGAGAGCGACCCGCCGTTATACTCCCAGCCCGTTTCCTCGCAAAACAGGCTGAAACTCATATCCGAATTTTGCCACGCCACCCCCAGCCGCTCGAGCAACGCGATGAAGTTGGGGTAGGTCCAATCGTTGAACACGATGAACCCCGTATCGATCGTCGCGTGCTCCCCCTCAAACTCCACATCCACCGTGTGGGTGTGCCCTCCCACCCACGAACCCGCCTCGAAGACGGTCACCTCATGACGAGGGTCAAGGTAGTGGGCAGCCGTCAGGCCGGAGATACCACTCCCCACGACGGCAATTCTCACCACACTCGCCCCCCGTGCTCGCTGTCCAATCCGTCCCGGTTCACCTGTAACCAGCCGACCCGGCACGGGATCGCCCGCTGCCAGATCGCCCGTTGTAGCACCCGCGCGGGTTTCCGAACAGCGGGACCACCAGGCCTCAGGTGGCGACTTCCAGTCCCGACTGCTGGGCGAACGTCTGCATCTTCTCAATCGCCCGCAACTCGATCTGCCGGACCCGTTCCTTGCTCACCTGCAGAGTGTCGGCCACCACCTGCAGCGTCGCCGGTTCCGACCCGGGCTGCAGCCCAAATCGCAACGCCACCACCACCTGCTCGCGGTCGCTCAACTGGCTCTCCATCAGGCTCCGGACCTGCTGCACCTGCTTCAGGTGGTCAGCCTCGACGGCGGTTGTGTCTTCCGCCTCGGGCGTGTTCGTCAGCATCTCCGAAATCCCCAGCGTGCACCGGGTCTGCTCGGTCCGCCGCTTCCGGATAATCCGGAAGAAATCCCGCTGGATCGCGTGCGTCGCGTAGGTGCTGAACCGGAACCCCCGGCTGAAGTCGAATTTTTCCACGGCATTCAACAGCGCCACGTTTCCATCGCTCACCAGCTCGTCGAACGAGCAGAGCTCATTCGCAAACCGCCGGGCAATCGAAACCACCAATCGCAGGTTGGCGCGGATGATCCGCTCGCGGGCTCGTCCCCCCAGTGCCAGCAATTCTTCGATCTGGGCAACCAGCGAAGCCGAGGGAGCTTCGCGGTTCAGGTCGGCCCGCAGGGCATTCGCCCGCGCCTTGAAGAGGTTCATCAGCCGGAACAAAGCCTGCTCTTCTTCGAAGGTGAGCAGCGGGGTCGCGTACAGTTCGGCGAAGTAGGCAGGGACGTCGGCCGGGGCCTGGCGGGTCCGCCCGGCTCCCTGGGGGTTCAGTTCCAGGAACTCCCGGGTCGCTCGGTCGAGATCAGCTCGGGCGAAGCCGCGATGGCTGATGAAGGCGATTTCATGCCGGAGAATTCGTTCGGCACGGGCCGGCAAGGTGGGATCGGTTACGCGTCGCCGGGGCGAAACGTTCACAGACTTGGCGGAGCGACTGGGCTTGATCGACCGACGACGAAGCACACTGGACATGCAACACCTCTCCTGCGGGAAGCTGGGACCAGAACGGAAATCGTTCAAATCGACCACCGCATTCTGTCGCGAGTGATAACCGATTGCAAGTCAAAATCGGTCAAATCGATCATTTTGGGAATCTTGGCCGCAAATCGTTCATTTGCAAGAGTTTACAAACCCGCATGTTGAATACGGTCGAAACGGTCATAGAATTTTTCACGCAACCATTCAGGTCTGCGTCTGTTCCTAGCGCAAATTTGAGGTGTCCCGTGGAGGATCTCGTTACCCCCCGACAGGTGGCGAAGGCGATCGATGTCAGCGAATCCTCGGTGAAACGCTGGTGCGATCGGGGCATCATCCCGTCCGTCAAAACGGCGGGCGGGCACCGCCGCATTCCGATCAGCAGCGTCATGACGTACCTGCGATCGACCTCCCAGCCGCTGGTCTCTCCCGAAGTCCTCGGCCTCCCCGCAGCAGTCGGCCGGACCGCCTGGGTCCTGACCCGCGCCCGCGACGAAGTGGTGAAGTCCCTGCTGGCGGGCGACGAAATCAAAACCCGGCAGATCCTCTTCGATCTCTGGCTGGGCGGTCGCTCGATTGCGGTGATTGGCGACGAAGTCATCGCGCCGGCGTTCGAAAAGATTGGCGAAGGGTGGAGCTGCTCCGAGGTCGACATCTACCAGGAGCGTCGCGCCGTCGAGATCATGCTCCGCATTCTGTTCGAGCTGCGACTCGGAACGCCCCCGGGGGATCCGGGCCGAATCGCCATCGGAGGGACCACCTCAGGCGACAACTACTCGCTTCCGACCACGCTGGTTGAAGTGGTGCTCCAGGCCGCCGGGTGGACCGCCCGTTCCATGGGGAGCTCCGTTCCCCCGCAATCGTTCGCCGCCGCCATCGAACACACTCAGCCCCGCCTCTTTTGGCTCAGTGTCTCCGCGTCTCAGTCTCCAGAAGAGTTCCTGGAAGGGCTGGCGTTGATCGAACAGGCCTGCCAGAAGACGGGAACGAAACTGGTGATTGGCGGAGCAGGCAGCCTGCCAATGCGTGAGCGGTTTTCGTCCGGGGTCCAGGTCTGCTCCAACATGGGCGAACTCTCCGACCTCGCCACCCGCCTCGCAGCCGAGTCGAGCCCCCCCGCCGAGTTGTAATCGCTCCGAGGGCGCTGCTGGCCCGGAACGGATTCCCGCCCGGTGTCGGACTGCCTCTTGACGTTCTCCTGAAGCCCCGGGCGATGGCGGGGACTTCTTGAGGTCTCACCGGCGCGAGCTCTCCTCGCTG
>CAIUHT010001175.1 GCA_903898975.1 uncultured Planctomycetaceae bacterium | reverse complement strand
GTGGTGCAGTCGCTGGTGCTGGGGACCGCGGAACTGAACACCCTGGGGGTGGTGACCGTCGCCGCCGAGCTGACCGAGATCGTGCACAGCACGTCGACGGCGTCGATTGCGAAGCCGACGCTGGGAGAGAACGACAAGGCGGTGGCGATCGCGTTCAACCTGGCGCTGGTGCACAACACCGCGCAGGCGGTGATTGCCCCCGGGGCGTGGGTGACGGGGGGCTCTGGCGTGTCGGTGACCTCGGACATCGAGTATCCGTTCGTGCTGCGGGAGACGAACCTGTCGGGTTACCGGCGGGGAACACTGACGCCCAACACGGCGAATGTCACCCAGACCGTCGAGGACATCCTGAGCAACGCGATCTTTTCGAGCATGGGGGGGATCAGCAAGTGGCTGTTCAACCACCTGTCGAACTCGGCGTTCGCCTCGGAGGAATCGCGGGATGCGAATGACCCCGACGTGGTGAAGGACCGTGCCCTGGGATGGAGCATCGGGTTCAGCCTGTCGGGGATCGAGATTCACAACAGCAACCTGGCGCAGATCTCGGACGGGGCGCAGATCAACCAGAACATCTCGCTGACGGGGACCGATCAGCCGGTCAAGGTCGAGGCCCAGACCGAGGTGGTGCAGACCTCGACCGCCGGGCAGGTCTTCCCGGGGTTGAGCCTGCTCTGGCTGCAGTACGGCCTGAAGAAGAGCAGTCCGACCGACGTCTTTGACCTGACGGGGGCCGAAACGGCGATTGGGGGTTCACTGGTGCTGTTCGACATGGAGAACAGCACGCAGGCGCTGGTTGGGGGGGATTGCCTCGCCATCGCCCCGGCCGGGGTGACGTTCACCGCCCCCGATGTGCCGACCACGGCACTGGCGTTTGGCAACGGCGGCCTGACTGTTGAGGCCATCAACCTGCTGACCAACGTGGTGGTTGTGCAGGCCGGGGCCAAGAGTTCCGGGTTTGGGTTCGAGGGGAGCTTCGGCATGCTCGACCTGGGGAACAAGAGTGACGACGACGCGCGGCGGCAGACCACGCGGGCCCAACTGCTGACCACCAACCGACCCCTGCAGCTGGAGGCGAATGCGGGGACGACGGGGACGGTGGAGATCACCGCCGAGGACACGAGCGACCTGTGGGTGGTCTCGGGAGCGGTGCTGTGGGGAGCACCGCGGGCGATTGGGCTGAGCGGCTCGGTCATTGAGTTGAATCGCGAGGTGGCCGCCGGGGTCGGGACCGACGCGCTGGGAGGGGCCGCCACTGTCAGTTCGCTGTGGAACCTGGGGGGCGACATCGAGATCTCGGCGACCGCGTCGGGCGTGTTCGCCCCCGCGTCGCTGGTGGGTGAGTACGCGGGACGGGGCGGTCCCGGGGAATCCACCCCCAACAAAGAGGCGTTCAAGCTGGGACAGAAGACCGCAAACTCGGTGTCCGAGCCCGAGGGGCACTGGGGCCTGAACGTGTCGGGCGATTTCGCCGGGGCGTTTGTCGATGATGCGGTCACCGCCTGGATCGCCGACCAGGGAACGCTGTCGGGCGCGAATGGGGACACCCTTGATGTGACCGCGGCCAACACGACCCGGACCCATGCGGTCTCGGGGGCGGCCGCGATTGTGAATGCGGGACGCGGGCAGGGGGCCACGGCGGGATTTTCGGGCTCGGTCGGGATGATCGAGCACAACTCGCTGGTCGAGTCGCAGATCGCGTCGCTGACGCTGTCGGGGCTGGCGGCCGAGGTGCTGGCGACCAACAACAAGCTGGTTGGGTCGTTCGCGGGGGGTTTGCAGGTGGCGGTGGTGAGCGACCCCGACCTGAATGTCGCCGGCTCGGTGGCGTTCAACCAGATCACCAACACGACCTCCGCGGAACTGCTCGGCGTGACCGGAACGGACCTCGACGAGGTGCAGGTCAAGGCGTTGACCAGCGACGAGGTGTGGGGGGCGGCCGGGCTGGTTTCGATCAACATCGATCGCGGAGATGAGACGGGAGGCGTGGAGGACAAGGCCAAGGCGATCATTGGGATCGGGGCCAGCGGGGCCATGCAGCAACTGACCAACACCACGACGGCCCAGGTGGTCGACAGTGAGCTGGAGGTGGCGACCGACGTGGCG
>CAIUHT010001174.1 GCA_903898975.1 uncultured Planctomycetaceae bacterium | reverse complement strand
GGTTCAGGGAATCAGCGGTTCAGGGAACCAGGGAACCAGTCGCCTCCACACCGTCCGGGAACCACGGGGGCTTCGCCAATCGATCCCAATCGCGCGAGCCCAGTGTCACTGGCCCGGTCTTCACCGCCTCGTCATACCAGGCCAGTTGTGACGGGGGGTCTCAACGGCTGAGTTGCGACTGCCTCGCCGGGGGCCCGTTCACCACAGGACGACCGCCGCCTGGCCGTCTTCCAAACTCCCGATTACCTGCACCGCAGTTCCCGGCACCCCAGTTCCCATGGAAGAAGTCCCAGTCGCTCCCGTGCCGTTGAGCCACCAGGCCCGGACTTCAACAGGGCGAGCTGGCTTCGGTCTGGCAAGCGACGAATTGCCGGCGGCGAACTGCCGCAGTGGAGAGGGGCAAAACTGTGAACGCAGGCAAAGTCTTGCTCCCCAGGCTGGCGAACCCCTGGGAGCTGGCGTCCCGCTGTCGTTGCCCCTGCTGTTGCCCAACCCGCTGCGTCCCGACCCGTTGTTTCCGCACGCCGAGTGACCGAACGCGTGGTGAAATCGGAAAACACGGAAAAACTTCACAAGTCGGCAAGATCGTCACGACGATAAAGAGTGTGACAGTCTCCCCAATCGGGGGAGATTGTTGCTGAGAGAGAGACCGGCCCAGGACGGTGCCTGTCCCCCGAGACATTCCCTTGTTTCCCCCCCGGGGTCTGGACCCCGGACCCCAAGGTTTCAAGCCAACCTCATCAAGACCGGAGAGAGAGAAATGGATGGGCTCCGCACGTTCCTGAAGCGCATGACGCTGCTGACAGGGCTGTTGCTGCTGACGGCCCCGAACAGCGGGTGCCTGTTCATTGGCGGCTTTGCCAACCAGGCCTGGGTCATCTCGAAGTTCTTCGTGACGACCCCGCTGATTCCCGTGTCGCCGTTCTTCAGCCAGGAAGTGGAAGACACCTACTACTACGAAGAACGGTACGGCCGCGTGCCGGTGCTGGAACCTGTGGAAGGGGAGAATGCCCCGCTGTTCTGCATGGATCCCCCGACCCCCGACGAAGTGATGCGGTCGATGCCCGACGACACCAAGGGGGGCTGGCCCTTCCTCGCCGAAGTGCAGCGGAACAACGTTCGGATTGTGGTTGAGCCGATCGTCGACTCGCTGGGTGAATGCCGGTTCTACCCGATGGCCGGTCCCGCCCGCCTGCACAAGTGCCACTACAAGTGCACGGTGTACCTCGAAAAGGTCATGCGGTCTGACTGGCCGATTCCCTTCGAACACATCGACGACACGATCGAAGTGGTCTACATCGACCACGACCACCTGATCATGTGCGCCGGCCCCGACGCCGGGGGCTGATCGCCCACCCCGAGTCATCACCGACTCTCTCTCGCTCCAGCCCGGACCCCCCTCTCTCGGGGGCTACCGGGCTGGAGTTGTTTGTGGCGCCTGGCCAGCCAGCCCGCTGGGCAATCTCCGGCACCACACAACGTGCCACCCCACAACCTCGGCTGCCCCACCACGTCCACTCACACAGCCCAGCATTCCGTGGCGACAACCAGCCCCTTCCGGCCTGAGAGAGTGGTATCTCGACTGGCGTCCGCAGCCCCCGCAAACCGTGGACGGGCGCGCGATGGTGAGAGTCCGACGTCCCCGTTCAGTCGATAGGCAGTGCGTGGGTCGATCGGTGGGGAGGTGAGCGATTCCAGGCCGAGCGCTTTCGGGCAGAGCGCAGTCAGTCCAGCAAGCTGAAGGGCAGAGCGTTACGGGGTCGAGCGTTCGCCACGCCGCAGCTCAGTCCAACTCTTCGTCCGGCGTGTCTCCCTCGGGATCGTCATCGTCAGCGTCATCGTCCTCTTCCAGGTCGTCGTCGCCGGGCGAACCCTCAAAGCGGCTTTCCTCCGTGCCGGGGCGGTAACAGCGAATGCTGCGGACCACCTGTTCGCACCGCACCGCGAAGGGTCCAAACTCGGGATCGGTCCCCTGGTAGACAATCAGCCCTGTGAACCGCGGCCCCTCGAACACCCGCACGCAGGCGGAGTTGGTCATCTCGTAACAGAGGAAGTCGAGGTCATACGCCCGGGCCGCCCGACGCCCCACCTTCGCCTTCGTCTCGTAGATGTCGAGCTCTTCGTACTCCGAGCGAAACGCCGCGAGGGTCGCCTCGGCGATCGCGCCTGGATCGGGCCGATCGAAGAACAGCGTCAGCGTCCAGAAACCGGTTCCGGGCTGTTCATGGTTCAGCGTCAACTCCCCCGGCCCAGACTCCTCTCGCAACTCCCAGTTGGACGGGTAAGCCAGCGAGAGTCCGTGGCGACGGTAGGTGTGGGGCATCGAATCAGGGGCTGGTAGGGCGGCGTTCAAGCCGAACGCCCGGCGTGGTT
>CAIUHT010001173.1 GCA_903898975.1 uncultured Planctomycetaceae bacterium | reverse complement strand
CGATCAGCATGGGACGGCGGCAGGCGTTGAGCAGCTCCGATGCCTCGGCCAACGCCTCCCTCAAGACGGCGCGGTCGCTCTCGGGGGTCTCGACGGCCGGGACGTGCGATTGCAGGCCGGGGGTGTTGACCCGGTCGCGGGGGAGTTCGAGATAGACCGGGCGCTTGTGGCGGACACACGCCGCCAGGCAGCGGTCGATCTCGCGGAACGCGGTCAGGGGGTCGTCGAGCGCGGCGTCGGCCACGGTGATCTTCTGGAAGACCTCGCGCTGCGTGTTGAAGTCGCGGACCCGATGGTGCAGCAGCGGGTCGGCTTGCCGCTCGGCCACCCCCGGGGCACCGCTGATGACCACCACGGGGGATTTTTCGGCGTAGGCCCCGGCAATCGAATTGCAGGTGCTGAGACCACCGACACTGAAGGTGACACACACCGCCCCCAGGCCGTGCACGCGGGCGTAGCCATCGGCGGCGTACCCGGCGTTGTCTTCGCGGGTGCAGCCCACCACCTGGATGGGGCTGGCGCAGAGCTGGGCGTAGAACTGCAGGATGAAGTCCCCGGGGATGCCAAAGACATGCCCGAGTCCGTAGTCCTGCAGGCGCCGGATGAGATACTGCCCGATTGTGACCTGGCCAGCGGCCACCGGAGAGGCGGTCACTTCACTCGCCACACCCTTTTTCTTCGCTTTCGCCATGCTCAATCCAACCAGTCGTCGGGGGTCTGGGGTGGGAAGCCGTGTGAACGTGAGTGAGATTCTTGAAGAATGCCGGGGCGTGTTCAAGGGTTTGCGAAACGATTCCCCGGACAGCGCCCCGTTCCCGGTGGGCTGATTCCCCTGTTTGGACTGGCTCGCGTCGTGACAGGCCAAGGGTCGTGCAGGGCCGGACTTTTGGGCCGCCGCGACTCCTTGGAGAACTGCCAGGCGGGTGTCGCCCATCGCGCGTGTGACTTACCCGCGCGGAAAGTGCGTCTGTGCCGCCCGGTCAGGGGTTGGCCCGGCGCGCCACGTCCTTGAGCAGTCGCTCGGCGAGAGACAGTTCCGGGTCGGCCTCGGCGGCATGCTCAAACAGTGCCTGCCAGAACGCCTGGGAGATTCCCGGTCCGACGGCGAGCAACTGCGGGCCCTCGTATTCGGCGTCCCCCACGAACGCCTGCAGGTCGGGGGCCGGTTCTCCGCCGAGGGCGAGCGCCTCCTGCAACCGAGGTTCGGCCAGCAGTTCCCGCACCATCCGCGGGAACTGACGACACACCACCGCGGCGACGCACTGCACGGCCACGCATGGCACGGGGAGGCACTGCACGGCGAGGCTGGGCGCTGCCGGTCCCGGGGTCGGTGCCCCCGCCTCCGGTGGGCGCTCGTTGGGCAAACGCACGTTGGGCAAACGCTCGTTGGAGAACCACTCCTCAGGCAGCCCCGCCGTCAGGGCGCGACCCGCCTCCCAGAAGTCGTAATTCAGCCCTTCCAGTCGGCGCAACAAGGCCGCCGGGCCCGCCAGCGGCTTGCGGAGCGGATCGGTTGTCCCAAAGCGATGTCCCAGCCGCCCAACCTTGAGCGGGAGGGAAACGATCCGCTGCCCGTTCTCCACCTGGCACCGGAGGAGCAGCTGGTCGTGCCGCTGGATGCCCGACCCGGTGGGAATCTTCCATTCCCAGCGGAACCAGGCGTGGTTCTCGCCCGCCGCCCGGCGTGCGTCGCCCCGCAGGTAGCGTGCTTCCCGCCGGGTCCGCACACCGCGGAGCGTCACGGGTTGCGAGTCGGGCAACCCGGCCGCGTGGATCGCGGCAGGGGTCAGCAGCCGACCGCTCAACTCAAACGCGTCGGTGGGCGGATTGCGATCGGCAGCCATGGGGGATGGGGGCCCGGGGCGGAAGAGTCAGGCTCGGTGGGGTTGGGCACAGACCGCCAGGTACTCGCGGACCACCGCGTGCAACCCCTGGAACAGCGCCCGGCTGATGAGGGCATGCCCGATCGAGACTTCGGCCAGGTGAGGCAAGGTGGCGAACAGCGGGAGATTGTCGAGATCGAGATCGTGACCCGCGTTGATTCCCAGCCCGCGGGCGTGGGCGTGCCGGGCGACGGCGGCATATTGCTCGAAACTGTCGCGCCCCGCCGCGGCCCCCTGGGCGAACGCCCGCGCGAACGGTTCGGTGAACAATTCGACCCGGTCGGCTCCGAGTTCGG
>CAIUHT010001172.1 GCA_903898975.1 uncultured Planctomycetaceae bacterium | reverse complement strand
TCCTCGCGGTGGTCGCCGACCCGGTCGCCCACAGCCTGAGTCCGCAGATTCACAACGCGGCCCTCCGGGCGGTGGGACGCAACGCGGTGTATGTCCCGATGCGGATCCCCCGGGACGAACTGGCCGACACTCTCGGTCACTTCGAGTGGCTGGGGGTTCGTGGCTACAGCGTCACGCTGCCTCACAAGGTCGACGCCCTGGCAGTCGCCCGCGTGCACCACGGGTCGGTCGCGCGGATTGGGGCGTTGAACACGCTGTACCGGGGGCCCGGCGGGGGCTGGGAGGGGGCCAACACCGACTGTGACGCCGCCCTCGAAAGCCTGCGGCTGGCGCTGTCGGGCCAGGCGACCGTGCCTCCCGGCAGTGAAGATGTGCTGGCCGGCAAGCGGGTGCTGCTGCTGGGGGCGGGGGGAGTTTCTCGGGCCATTGCCTGTGGACTGCAAGAGGCGGGTGCCGTGGTCACCATCACCAATCGCACGCGGGCGAAGGCGCAGGAACTGGCCCGGCAACTCGGGTGCCTGCAGGTTGGCTGGGAAAACCGCGGCGCGACTGGCTGCGACATCCTGATCAACTGCACGTCGGTCGGGATGCACCCCAAGCTCGACGAGACCCCGTTCGCCGCCAACTGGCTGACCGACACCACCACGGTCTTCGACACCGTCTACACCCCGGAGCGGACCCTGCTGATTGCCCAGGCCCGCGAGCGCGGCTGCAAGACGGTCACCGGTGTCGAGATGTTTGTGCGGCAGGCGGCCCGGCAGTTCCGGCTGTTCACCGGGGTGGACGCCCCGATGGACGTGATGCGGCAGGCGCTCCGCAAGGCGATCTCGGCGGTGAAGGTGCAGGGATGATCCTGACGCTCATTGGCTATCGCGGCAGCGGAAAGAGCACGCTTGCTCCCGAACTGGCCCGCCGACTGGGCTGTCCCGCCATTGACGCCGACGTGCTGCTCGAGCAGCGGGCGGGTGAGTCGATCCGGGCGATCTTCGACCGCGAGGGGGAGCCTGGTTTTCGCCGGCGTGAAACCGCACTGTTGGCCGAGCTGCTGACCGGGGCCCCGTGCGTGCTGGCGGCGGGTGGCGGGGCGGTGCTGAATCCCGAGACCCGCGCGCGAATGCGGGGAGCGGGACCGGTGATCTGGCTGCAGGCTCCCGTCCAGACGCTGTCGCAGCGCATCTCGGGAGACCCCACCACCGCCGGGCGACGTCCGAACCTCGCCGGCGGGGGAGACGCCGAGATCGCTCAGTTGCTGGCCGCCCGCGAGCCTCTTTACCGCGAGTGCGCGACGCTGGCCGTCTCGGTCGAGGGGCGGTCGGTGGTCGAACTGGCCGACGAGATCTGCCGGCAGTTGAACCTCCCGGGGAGTCCCGCCTGATGGAGGTGCTGCAGTTCGAGTATCTGTTCATGCTGCTGTTCACCTTTGTGATTGGCACGGTGATTGGCAGCGGTCTGAACGTGTTTGTGCACCGCATTCCCCGCGAGGAGGGGCTGTGGGCGGCGATTCGTGGTTGCTGGTCGCCCCCCTCCCACTGTCCGCGGTGCCTGCAGCGCATCGCGTGGTACGACAACGTTCCCATCCTGGGCTGGCTCTGGCTGCGGGGACGGTGTCGAAACTGCCGGGGGTGGATTTCCCCCCGCTATCCGCTCGTCGAACTGACAACCGGCCTGCTGTTTGCCCTGTTGTACGTGTGCGAGATTCCGCTCGAGTGGCAACCCAGCGGGGGCTCGCTGCGACATCCCTACGGGCCCGCGTCACTCTATAGCCCGGCGTTGGGGCTCGTGCATGTGCGGTACGCGCTGCACCTGGTGCTGCTGTGCGCCCTGCTGGTCGCCACGCTCATCGACATCGACCTCCGCATCATTCCCGACGCCGTCACGCTCCCCGCGCTCGCGACAGCGTGGATTGTGCAGGGAGTCACGGGAACGGTGTTCCTGGTTCCCGTCGTGTACCAGACGCCGGAGATGGCCCGGCTGTTCGCCGGTTTCGCCCTCCCCTTCGCCGGGAGCCCGACCGACGATTCGTGGTGGGCCCGCTGGGCGCGGTTCGAAGGGTTTCCCGCATGGGTGCTCGAGCATCCCCACTGGCATGGGCTGGCGGTCGCCGCCGCCGGAATGCTGCTGGGAGGAGGGGTGATCTGGGGCGTCCGGCTGGTGGGGGGTTGGGTGCTGAAGCGTGAGGCGATGGGCTTCGGTGACGTGGTGCTGATGGCGATGATCGGCAGCTTTCTTGGTTGGCAGGCGACGCTGGCGGTGTTTCTGCTGGCCCCGCTGCTGGCGGTCGCCGGGACGCTGCTTCCCGCCCTCTTCTGGAAGACCCGGACCATTCCCTACGGCCCGTACCTCAGCCTGGCGACCCTGCTGGTGCTGCTGGGATTCCGCCGGGGCTGGTCTGGGCTGGAAGAGGGATTGCTGGCCCTCGGCCCAACCCTGCCCGTGGCGGCGGCGGTCAGGCTGCTGTTGCTGGCGGCCCTGTTGCAGATCTGGGGACGCATCAAGCAGGCGCTGGGTTGGGTCGAGCCCGAAGAGCCCGGCTGGATTGTCGAATGGCTCCCCGCCGACCAGTTGACCTACCAGGCGATGGAGAACAGCGACGACCGCCAGGGGCAATGGTCCACCTCCCGCTGGCCGGGGGAAACGGCGGGACGAGGGCAGGGGGCGTTCGAGGCGTGGCGCTATCCCGGCGGACGAGGCTGGGGTCGCTGATCCAACCCCGCTCCATGACGCGCCCTCGCCAGTGGATGTCCCCTTTCGGACGGAGCGTTGTCGCTGAGGGGGCCCCGTACGAATGAGCGATCGCTCAGGGGAACGGTGCCGTGGCTGGCCCCGTGCCGCCCTCTTGGCTGGAGGTGGGTCACGTTCTGCGGGGGTTAACTTCCCTGCAGTCGGCCGAGGCCTCGGGCGGCCCGCTGGCGATTGACCTGCACCAGGGCCGCGGGTTCCTGTGCCAGGAAGCGCACCAGCTGCGACGACGTGCACGCCAGGTGCTCGGCTGCCTGTTTCACATCGTGCCCGGTCTGCCTCACGGTGACCAGCGCCTCGGCCAGCAGCGGGGGGAAGTCGGCGTGGGCAGTGCTCACATTCAACTTGCCCCCCCGGTAGCGCGACCGCCACAGATCGCTGGGGGGCTGAGGGGTCGGCTCCGCAGGCTCGAACCCCTCCCACAGGGCCAGCTGCAGTCGCAGGCGATACAGCGCCATCTGCCGGTTTTCCTGCTGGCTCCGCCGCTCGTTCGCCTCGGCGACCACCCCGCTGGGGAGGTGTGTCAGCACCACGGCGGTCTCGACCTTATTGCGGTTTTGACCCCCCGGGCCCGAACGCCGCGTGAACCGGAGGTCGCAGTCAGCCAGCAGCCGGTCAGCGGGCCAACTGGCAGGATGGGGATAGGGGGTGGGGCTGGTGGCAGACATGCACTCGATTATTCAGACCGTCGCCCGTCGGAGCAAATCGCTCGACAATCCTGTGGCGTGCTCGCAGACGCTGCGATCGTTCTGCACCGCGATCGAGCCAACCGCATCTGTCTTAAACCACTCCCAAGGCGGGCCTTTCCCACGTCCCAGCCTGGCAGTTCGCAGTGGGCCGCAGCAGGCGACAGAGAGAGTGGTCGCCACCAAGGGCGGTCTGTCTGCCTGGCCTGGAGAGTTGGCTTGCGTGGCTGACTGTGGTCAGGTGTGCCAGGTGGGCTGGGTGAATCCGCGACCAGCCGTTCAATCGCTGGCCGGCTTGCTCCAGTAGTCGATGGCCCGGTCCAGTTCCCTGTCGTTCGACGCCAGCGCCTCGCGGAATAACACCAGGCAATCGCGGACACACGCCCGCTGCTCATCATCCAGGATGGCCAACCGACCACGGTTGTACTGGTCCGACGGGGTGAGCAGCCAGCACAGGCTCGCGAACAGTCCGCTCATCTCGTCGTCGTGATTGTCGAAGTCCCGGACAATACGGAAGAGGCAGGCTGGGAGGTGGAACCGCACCCCTGCGGCATCCAGAAAGGACAGCCCGCAATATCCGGAGCCGAAGTACGCCGTCAGGTCCGGGTGATCGACCAGGCGCCGCCAGTCGGTCTTCTCGTCCGGCTCGCGGGCTACCCGCCGCTCTTCGTCGGTGCCGTCGTTGTCGATGACCTCCGACTCGTGCAGGCTGACGCCGTCACCCAGCGTGACCCCGGCGAAAGCCCGATCGATGTGGGACAGCAGTTGCCGCCGACGCTCGTTCACCGGAAAGCCCTCGAACACCGAATCACCAGGATCAGCCGGTTGCGGCGGTTGAATTGTCACACGGTTGATTCGTCATGTGGGAAACGGCCGACGCCAACCCGGCTGTGTCTTCCTCTGCCTCTGCGCGATCACTCCTGGTCGAGTTTGCGTTCGTCCCAGTAGCGTCGGTTTCCCAGGGTTTGTGCCAGGGACTGTCGATCCGACAAGGCGGCGATCTGCGGCACTCCGGCCAGTTCATGCCGGGCATGCATGCCGTCGAAGATCAACGGCGTCTCGGTGGTCGGAAAAACCCAGCCATCGAGATAGACATAGTCGGTTCCGAGTTGAAGACCCCGGGTCAGCAGCTGCATGAACCCAATCCACTCGTCAACGTCCTCCTGGGTTGGTTGCCGGCCGTACTTGCCATCGAGGTCACGATGGGCCAATTGCTCCCACGTCAGCTCACATTTTTCAGCGCGTGCGAACGTAAACACTTTTCGGCACTTGGGACAGACAAACAGCCAGCCGCATCCGCACCAGGGGCAATCCAATTGAGCCGGTGCACCGATGAATGTGTCCGGGCACTTGCAGTGAGAAATCAAATCGTCATTGGCCTTGGCCAAAAAGAGACCAGCGCTGGGTTTCATGGTTTTTTTTGTGGCAAGGCAAAGGGTCAGGGCAGGGGCAGTGGGGCAGGGAAGAGGGTCTGGACTCGTGGGCCTTGGTCGACCAAGCGTAGCACCGTCTTACTCTCGAATCACGACCAGGCCGGCTGGACGCCCCCGGTCCGAGACCAGGCCGCTTGGTATCCCTCTCCGTCCGCTCCGATCACGCAGCGTCAGGGAGGGGGCTGAGAAACGGCAGAATCGTGAGCTGCCGAAGGTTGGCTGCTCGAGGTCAGTATCTTTTTTGGGGACGAACCCCGGATTCTGCCCGGGGGGCTCCGCGAGACAAGAGGGGCATCTGGGGAAATTCTCAGGAAAGCCCGGGGGGCCAACCGATCTCACCCCAGCGTGTCGCTTGGCAGTCGGGGCGGGGGGCTGCTAAAATCGGAGCACCGCGGTGGCTGTAGCTCAGTTGGTTAGAGCGCCAGATTGTGGATCTGGAGGTCGCGGGTTCAAGCCCCGTCAGCCACCCTCGACATAAGTCGTTTGCTGAAGTCTTGTTAGGCTTACCTTCAGACGTTCTGAAGTGCAGTGTGAAAGCCCGGATGCGCAGTACATGTACTGCGCTATGATCCCCCAGGCCGCAGTCAACTGACCGTGTCGGGGATTTGACCTAAGCCGAATGCCCGTATTCAGTCGTTCTGGCGAGGCCTTGTGCCGGCGGTCGAGATGAGCCCCCCTGACCTGTTCGGGAGGTTTCGCGTCACGTCACGCACTGTCTGGGGCCCGTAAAGACGCCAGCTTCGTTGTCCATGATCTGGCTGCAGGCCGATTGGGATCAGTCGTGATTGGTGATTGATCCACGGTAGCGATTGATCCACTGTGGCGATTGATCCACTGTGGTGCTTGGACCTCGATGATGATCGCCCGGTACTGGGAAGCAGGCCCCGCGGATAACTTTGAGCCGGGCAGCGTTCAGCCTCGCAACCCTCCATCTGGCACTGGCCCTGCGGAGATCGCGTGGGGCGCGGCCATGTTCACGCCAACACTCGCGGAGCCC
>CAIUHT010001171.1 GCA_903898975.1 uncultured Planctomycetaceae bacterium | reverse complement strand
CAGCAGAGGTGACCGTCGCCAGATGCCCGACACGCCCCTCATGCTGCAAAGACTGCGATTCGGCCCGAGCGTCACTCCAGTTGATGCTCTTCCGCACAACCATGTAAAAACTGTCGTTCGCACTGTTATAGACCACGCTTGCCTCGGCCCAAGTCGGCACCAAGACGGCGGACACCACCGCCAGCCACAGCAGGCTCTGCGCGAAAACGCCCCCTGCAAAAACACCTTGGGAATCGTTTCCCCATGATCGCCGCCGCGATCCCAGGCCAACCCCCCTGGGGCACCCACCAACCGTCGATCGGCGATCAGGTTGGGCTGGGTCATTTGTATTCGCCGGGTAAACTGAATTAACCCGGCAATCAGACATCCATGGGTTCAGACGTAACATCGTACAACTCCTCTGTCTCAAAGAATTCCGCTACGAACAAGAATACGACTCGGTCCCACGGTCCGGATTTTTACGGAAAGCCGCAGGCACCGCGTCGACGCGAAGAAGAATTAGTCGCGATTCCTTGAAATGTCAAGCAAGCGGAGGCAAAGGTGTCGGGACTCTTTTTTTGGATGCAGATTGTGCTGGCCTTGGGGACCGGACGTGAGTCCGGAGCTGATTTCCGGCAGTCTCCCTGCCGGTGACGGTCACTTGCTGTCCCCCGACCCCCGTCCCTCCCCCGCGATTCAGCGATCGCTGTTCCCCACAGCCGGTCTCGCAGGAGAGGAGAGATGGCTTCCGTTCTGACTCGACTTGCATCGGATCCTTCCCCCCCGGGGGGAAGGTGGCCAAAGGCCGGATGAGGGGCTTTTCGTAACCGCGCCTCGCGGCGAACGACCCGCAACCGACACCACGACAACTCGTTGTCCCCCCACCCCCGCCCCTCCCCCGCGATTGAGCGGTCGCTGTTCCCCACAGCCGGTCTCGCGGGAGAGGGGAGACGCTTTGCGTGCCGCAACCTGGGGGATGGCCTCGGCGGTTCCTGCCCCGGGGCTATGAAGGCCAGCCCATTCAGGGCTGTTTCGTGCGGGTGTTGATCGTGCGCGGGGACGACATTCGTGGATGGCGGTTGCGGTGTGTTGCCGGGCGGTTGGAGGCAGTCCTCAATCCGGCGGGCCAGGGCCCCGCACGGGATGTCCCAGCTTGGAGTACGGCGCTTCCGCCGTCTTCCAATGCGGTCAGGGCACGCCCTCGATCCAAACAACCACGCTCCCGCACAAATCGATTCACCCCGACAACACCGTTCGTCAACCCGACAGCGCCCCATCGGTTCGACCGATGGACAAACAACCGCCGAGGCCAAGTCGTGCGTGTGCGGGAGCTCGCCGATTTGGGCAAAGCCCGGCTGTTGACCGGCGAACGGTCAGCGTCAGCTGGCTGGTGAACGCGTGCCGGGCGCAATTGGCGTACGAATTCCACATCTTGCCTCGTTTTTCGGAGATTTCGCTTCGCCGTGATTGGCGATCCGCGTCGCGTACAACCCGCGGGTGTGCTGGTTACGCTTCCACAATGCGGCTCACGCCACACGTTCGCCTGGCTTACGCCCGAATTGCGTGTTCCTGCCTCGCATGCCCCGGTCGTTTTTTGGGTGTCGGGTTCCGAATGAGGCGATCGATCGATGTCGGCCACGACTGGCATGCGAGCCGCTGTTTTCTCGCAGCGGAATTCCCGCCCAATACGCATATGACAGGATGTTGATCGGACGGGGACGCCGCGGACGGAGTCTTTCCAGATGGGGGCACTTTTCCCCGGATTTTGTTAGGAACCCCAGTTGCCGGCGATACAATCGAGGGGTCGGTTTCAACCCCGGTTCGGCTGGGTCAACTCGGGGGGATGCTCCAGTGAGTTGGCGGACCTTGGTGGCGGAGTTCCCTGAGGGTCTGGGCCGGGACGTTTCAAGACGCCTCGATGGGATGACCAGCAGGTCTCGGACGGACTGCTTCGGTCGCCGACGGTGGGCGCCCTGAGTTTGGCGGACCGAGACTTGGCGGTGTCAGTTGGCGGACCAACTTGGCGGACCTGTCTGGCGGACCAACTTGGCGGACCTCGTTGGCGGTGTCGCCTGTGGCGGTGCGGGATTGAGCCGCGACTGATCAGCACGCGTCGATGCGAGGATCAGCAGGTTACCGGTGAGGTGAGTTGGTCACCGACAGTTGGCGCTCTCTGGTTGGCGCTCTCTGGTTGGCGCTCTCTGACTGGCGGAGGAACTTGGCGGTAACAGTTGGCGGACCGGTTTGGCGGACCTGTTTGGCGGTGTCGCCTGTGGCGGTGCGGGTTTGAGCCGCGGCTGATCGGCACGCTTCGATCCGAAGATCGGCAGGTTGCCGATCGGGTGGAATGCTCACCGGCAGTCGGCGCTCTCTGGTTGGCGCTCTCTGACTGGCGGAGGAACCTGGCGGTGTGAGTTGGCGGACCTGTTTGGCGGACTCCCGCCGCGGCGGTGCGGGTTCACTCCGGACCGATAAACGCACTCTGGTGCGATGATCAGGATGTTCCGGGCGGGCAGCGTCGGCCGCCAGCGGTTGGCGCTCTCTGATTGGCGATCTTG
>CAIUHT010001170.1 GCA_903898975.1 uncultured Planctomycetaceae bacterium | reverse complement strand
GAACTTGGAGTACGGCGCTTCCGCCGTCTTCCCATGCGGCGTGGTCCCCGCGACCGATCTACAGGGGCGGGTTCCCGCATTTGGACGGCTTAAAAACTACGGTTTGCACATTATTCGGGCTCGATCGAAGGTGACGACGTTGGAGCCTCGTGGACGTCGATCAGTGCGGGAGCGTGGCCATTCGGATTGAGCGTTGGCTCTGACCGCATGGAAAGACGGCGGACGCGCCGTACTCCAGGTTGAGGCCGTCCGCCGCCGTTTGGGAACGTGCTGTTGATGGCGTTCTTATGCCAGCGACCCGACGACAACTCGATGTTGCCCCACCCCCACCCCGCCCCCGCCCCTCCCCCGCGACGACGGTGTTCGTGTTAGGCGCAGCGGCTCGCGCGGGAGAGGGGGGACCCGGGGTAGGCAGCGGTGGTGCCAACTGCGGACCAGGGAAGCCAGCGCGTTCAGGGCTGCTTCGCGCGGGGGTTGATGCTGCGCGCGGTCGACATTCGAGGATGGCGGTTGCCGTCGATTGCCGTGTGGCCGGGGTGGATTTGGCTGGGCCGCGGGGTCTGTTGATTGGCCGATTCGGAAAATAAAAAAAGCCGTTCGATCTTGCGATCGAACGGCTTCAGCTGAACAGAAATCGGGATGGCGGGATTTGAACCCACGACCTCTTGCACCCCAAGCAAGCGCGCTAGCCAGGCTGCGCCACATCCCGGTTCGGCTTCCGCTTGCGACGGATCGCCGAAGTGGTTGTGCAGTTCACTCCGTGGCCAGATGCAGGTGGTGGGGTCCCAACCTCATCGGTGCGGTTGATCTTGAAGACTCTCTCAGTCGAGAAGCCTTCGGTCGCCGCAGGCCAGATTTGTGACAGACCTGAAGTCGCCACTTCTTGTTTGACCAGGAAGTGGTTCACACAGGCTGTTGCACCGCTTTCACGCCGCTCTTGCCGAGATCGCTGATCGACCGGGTTTGTGTCCGGTCAGATTGTCGACTGGGAAGAATGATGCGTTCGTGCGGTTTGCACAACTCACAGAAGGGTTATGGCAGCTTTTCTGAGAATTTGCAAGTCGAACTCGTCGGGGGTCGGGGATCGGGGTTCGGGGTTCGGGAGTGGGGGGGGGGGGGCGGCTGGAACTGGTCTTGAGGCTTTTTCGTTGCGCGGGGTACTCTGCGGCTCGTTGGGACGCTGGTTCGCGAGCGGGGTTTGCCCGCTGGTCAGGTGTCGCAGTTGGTGCAGTTGGTTTGCCCATGGTGCGGTCCTTCCCTGTTCTCTGCGTGGGGCTCTGGCTGGCCGTTGGCCTGACCGGGTGCAATACCATGCACGGAAACATGAATAACCAGTCCGGCATGCGCTCCTTTCAGTCGGGCAATTACACCGCCGCCCGCAATGAGTTTCAGCGGGCGGTCGCCGACGAGCCCTGGAACGCCGACTACCTCCACAACCTGGCCACGGCTCAGAAACGGCAGGGGGACCCTGCGGCGGCCGAGGCGACTTATCGTCGCGCCCTGGCCGCCAACCAGTCCCATCAGCCGTCATACCATGGACTGGCGAAACTGCTGCGGGAAGAGGGGCGTCCCGCCGAGGCCCGCGAACTCTTGACCGGCTGGCTGGGAGCACAGCCCTATTCCGCCGAGCCACACATTGAACTGGCGTGGCTGAACCGGGAGGAAGGGGATCTGGCGACCGCGGAGCGAAACCTGAGGCAGGCGCTGCAGATTCGGCCCAATGACCACGTCGCCGCGGCCCAACTGGGAGACCTCTACCAGGAGACCAACCAGACGACCCTGGCGCAGGCAATGTACCGGCGGAGTCTGTACACGCGGTTCTACCAGCCGGACGTTCAAGACCGGCTGGCCCAGCTGCAGGGGGGAGAGGGGCGGAGCGGGGGACAACTGGCGCAGCAGGCCCCGGCGATGAATGCGGGGCCGCAGTTCAGCGCGATGGGGCCGGAGTTGCCCGCGTATGCCGTCTCGGCGACCCCGTATCCGCGGAGCGGATCACAGGGGGCGGGGCTGACCCCGGGAGCCGAGGTGTTGCCGGGCCAACCGCTGGGGGGCTTTGGGCCCCAGGCACTGCCCGCCGGAGTGGCGCTGGGGGGTGACCCCGCCCACGCGGAAGAAACCGCTTTTGAACCACCCCTGGTGGCGCCCCGCTGAGCACGGTCGAGAAGATCTGTGCGGTGGAGAGGGTGAGTGCGCGAGGGCGGGTGGCCCATACCGGTGCGGTCTGTGCAGCGACGAATTGAGCGGTTGGAGCTTAAAAGTGAGTGCCCCGGTTGAGATTGGAATTACACAAAACATCGCCGGGCATTTACGAAAAATACCCAATTGTGGAATAGCTTCTGGCTGGGAAATGGGACCCGCCTGGGTGTGCAAGGTTCCCTGCGACCGCCTGGCAAGGGGTGCGACGTGAGAATCGACTGGAGTCTGCGGCGGTGGTTGGGAGCGAAGTGGGTAGTGGCGCGAGCGCTGGGGACGCGTCGAGCCCGCCAGCGAAGGCTGCAAGCCGAGTCGCTGGAAACGCGGGCGTTGCTGGCGGCGTTTACGGCGGGCAGCGTGGTGGTGTACCGCGTGGGGACGGGGACTGGGAGCCTGGTCAACACGGGGAACCCGATCTTCCTGGATGAATACTCTGCTGGCGGGACGCTGCTGCAGTCACTGGCGATGCCCGCGTCGGACCCGGACGGGGCTGGAGCGCAGCGGGGCTTGATCGCCAGTGGGACCGCGACCTCGGAGGGGGGGCTCAGCCTGTCGGCAGATGGGCGGTACCTGCTGGTGCCGGGGTATGCCGGGACACACACCAGTTCGGTGGCGAACTCAGCGCCGACGACGGTGAACCGGGTGGTGGGGCGGGTGGATGGAGCGGGGAGCGTGGACACCTCGACATACTTCACGGATGGGGGGAGCAACAATCTGCGGTCGGCGACGAGCACGGATGGGTCGACCATTTGGGTGGGGACAGGCGGGGGCGGGGTGCGGAGCATGGCGTTTGGGAACGCGTCGACCTCGACGGCGCTCCTGAGTTCACCGACCAACGTCCGGGATGTGGGGGTGGCGGGGGGGCAGCTGTATGTGAGTTCGGCGTCGGGGACCTCGCGCCTGGGCACGGTGGGGACGGGAACGCCGACGACCAGTGGGCAGACTTTCAGCAATCTGCCCGGGTTTCCGACGACGGGGAGTCCCTATGGCTGGTTCCTCGCGGATCTCTCGGCGAGTGTGTCGGGGCCAGACACGCTGTACGTGGCGGATGACAGTGCCTTGGCGTTGCGGAAGTATTCGTTGGTGAGTGGGAGCTGGGTCGTGAATGGCACCGTGGGGGCGGATAGCGATGACTATCGCGGTGTGACGGGGACGATCAGTACCGGCGGAGTGGTCACGCTGTTCGCGACACGGAAGGGGGGGTCTGGTTCGACGGGGGGCGGGGAGTTGGTGAAGCTGGAGGATTCCGCCGGCTACAACGGCTCGTTTTCTGGCACGCCGGTGCTGCTGGCATCGGCGGGGAGCAATCGCGCCTTCCGGGGTGTGGCGCTGGCGCCCAGCGCGAGCGTGGCTCAGGCGGACCTGTCGATCGCCGTGTCGGCACCGGGGACAGCCACCACCAATTCGCCATTCGACTACACACTGACCGTTTCGAACATGGGCGGGGCGGCGGCGAGCGGCGTTGGGGCGACCCTGACGTTGCCAGCGGGGCTCGATTTTCAAGCGACAGTCGTGGCCGGGGGTTTCACCGGGGCGTACGACGCGACCAGCCGGGTGGTGACGTTTTCTTCGGGCACGTTGGCGGCGGGGGGGAGTGTGACCCTTAAGGTGAGCGTGCAGACGGCGACGGCGGGGACCTACACCGTTCCCGCGGGGGGCGCGATTGTGGATCCTGCGAACACGATGAGCGAGTCGAACGAGGGGAACAACGGATCGCCAAGTGCGGTGTCGACGGTGGTGTCGAATGCGACGGTGAACACCCCGCCCGTGATTGAGGCGGATGTCGTGGCGACGACGCCGTTTCTGTCACTTTCGGTGGCCGGGCCGGCGACGGTGTCGGGGGTGATTGACGATCCGACCGACCCCGCCCGCACGCTGGGGTTGGTGTTTCGGGTGGCCGATGCGGAGACGACAGCGTCGTCCCTGGTGGTGACGGCCAGCAGCGGCAATGTGGGGGTGGTGCCGACCGGGAACCTGACGGTTGTGGGAACCGGGGCGAGCCGGACGCTGAAGATTCATCCGACGGGTGTCGGATATGCCACGATCACGGTGACAGTCTCTGATGGTCTCGCGAGCAGTCAGTACGTCGTGCAGTATGGGGCGTCGGCGGGGGCGAGCGTGCCCACGGCGACAGTCTTCCCCGTGGGGGCGTCAGACGGTTCGACGGCGATCGCGATTGATGGGCAGCATGTGCTGGTGGCCGATGACGAAGACCAGGTGTTGCGGCTGTACCGGCGCGACCAGTCTGGCCTCCCGCTGGCAAAGTTCGATTTCACGTCTCAGCTGGGGCTGACGGACGTGTCGGGCGGTGTGCCGCGGGAGGTCGACCTGGAGGCGGCGACGCGGGTGGGAGACACGATCTACTGGCTGGGGTCGCATTCGAACTCGGCGGCGGGGGCGGCCCGGCCGAATCGATCGCGGATGTTCGCGACGACGGTCGCGGGGAGCGGGGCGGGGACGACACTGTCTTATGCCGGACGGTATGACCATCTTGAGACGGACCTGCTGGCGTGGGACAGCGGGAATGGTCACGGGTTGGGGGCGAATTACTACGAACTGTCGAGCAGTGCGGCGGCGGGCGTTGTGCCCGAGGGGGCGAACGGGTTCAACATTGAGGGGCTGGTAATGGCCCCCGGTGGCAGCACTGCGTACCTGGCGTTCCGGGCACCGCTGGCGACGCCCGCGTTGCGATCGCGAGCCCTGGTGGTTCCGGTGACGAACTGGGGGGCCCTGGCACAGACGAATGGGGGGACGGCGGGGAGTGCCGTATTTGGTGCGCCGATCGAACTGGACCTGGCGGGGCGGGGGATCCGTGAGATTGTGTCGAACGGGAGCGAGTATGTGCTGATTGCGGGCCCGGTCGGGAGTGTGGGAACGTTTCAGCTCTACACATGGTCGGGGGTGGCCGGGGCGAGCCCGGTGCCGCGAGCGGAGATCGCGGGGTTGAATCCCGAGGGGATTGTGCAGGTTCCGGCGGGGACACTGAGTGCCACGACGACGCTGCAGCTGGTGAGCGACCTGGGCGACACGGTGTTTTACAACGACGGCGTGATTGGCAAGGAGTTGACCGACAACCTGCAGAAGTTCCGGATCGACACCGTGGCGTTGGGGGCACCGAGCCTGAGGATTGCGGAGATCCAGGGGGCGGGGCACACCAGTCCGTACAGCGGTCAGTCGGTGGCGAACGTGGGGGGAATTGTGACCGCCGTGCGGAGCAATGGGTTCTACCTGCAGGATCCGCAGTCGGATGGGAACGACGCGACGTCGGAGGCGCTGTTTGTATTCACTTCTTCGACACCGACGGTGCTGGTGGGGCAGTCGTTGCGGGTGTCGGGGACCGTGACGGAGTTTCGCCCGGGTGGGGCGACTTCGGGCAACCTGACCACCACCGAAATTGTGTCGCCGACGATCACGGTGGTGTCATCGGGGAATGCCCTTCCCGCGGCGGTGGTGGTGGGCCAGGGGGGGCGGGTGGCACCGACGCAGGTGATCGACGACGACGGGCTGACGAGTTTTGATGTGGCGACCGACGGGATCGATTTCTACGAGAGCCTGGAGGGGATGCGGCTGCGGATCGACGGGGGGGTGGCGACTGGGCCGACGAGTGGGTTTGGCGAGATCTCGGTGCTTCCGAATGGAGGGACGGGCGCGGGGCTGCGGACCGGGCGAGGAGGCATTCTTGTCGCCCCCAGCGACTTCAATCCGGAGCGGATTCTCCTGGATAACGCGCTGGTGGCGGTGCCGAATGTGAACACCGGTGCCCAGTTGGGGACGGTGGAGGGAGTGCTGGATTACAGCTTTGGGAACTTCAAGCTGCTGGTGACGACGACCCCGACCGCCAGCGGCGGTGTGGAGCGCGAGACGACGACGCTGGAGGGGGCGGTCGATGCCCTGACCGTCGCCGCTTTCAACACCGAGAATCTCGATCCGTCGGATGGGACCGCGAAGTTTTCGGCATTGGCCGAGATCGTGGTCCAGCGGCTGAAGTCTCCGGACATCCTCACAATCGAGGAGATCCAGGACAACAACGGGGCGACGAACGACAGCGTGGTGGATGCCAGCACGACCCTGCAGCTGCTGGTCGCGGCGATCGCGGCGGCGG
>CAIUHT010001169.1 GCA_903898975.1 uncultured Planctomycetaceae bacterium | reverse complement strand
CTGAATCTGTCACCCCGCCCGGCGATTTGTAAATTTGTCGCAGCGACAGGCGAACCTGTTCGCCCAGGCTGCGGCCCCAAGGCGCCTGCAAAACCATGTCGCCGACCCGGTCGGGCTTGTGCCGAAGAGGTGGCTAACCCGTCAGCCGAGACTCGCCACTCTGCTCAGCGAGAGGGGTCGCTTTCCAGGTGCCCGACGGGGCCGTGCTGATAACGACGCGAGCCGCCGCGCGACCGAGTCACGCGACAGCGATGGCCACGTCCCTGCCCCAGCCTGCCGCCAAGTCGACTCGCGTGCGACTTGGGCTCGATACGTTTCGCGCCGCGGGGTCTGTCGCCACCGCAGGCGACCCGGCGTGTTTTCCCCCGGTCCCTGGGGAGAGAATTCCCAGCCCGCGAAAACCCCGCAAAACCGTCAGTCACACAGCCAGCGGAGCGCGGTCTCGGCCGTCGGGATTCCCGCCCGCTCAATCCTGGGAAACAGCCAGACGCACAGCCCCAGGAAACAGGCCGCCGCCACCACTGCGGCTGGCATGGGCAGCGCCTGTTGCCAGTACACGGTCGCCTCTTTCCCCTGCCACGTTGCCCACAGCCACATCGGCCAGACGTGCACCACGTGATGCAGCAGATAGATCGACAGCGAGTGCCGACTGAGCACTCCGCAAGTCTTCACGAAGGGGCCCGGTTCGGTCGCTCCTGGTCGGACTTCCAGCCACCACCGCAACCCGGCCAACAGCATCACCGCCAGCCCCACGGTTCCCAACAGGTACGAGACCGACGGCGGACACATCGTCCATCCGGTCACCAGCCGCTCCTGGACCCGCGTGGGCAGCGAACTGCGGAAGAGGGTCAACACCATCGACGCCAGCCAGGCCAGCCCCCCCCCCAGCAGCACGTTTCTCAGGTTCGCCGGCGACACTGCCGCGTTGGCGACTTCCGCCCCAACGACAGGCTGACCGGTCTGCGGCGCACCAGGAATCGGCACACTCGAGCGAGCCCCCACTGCTTCCTCGGGAGGAAACAACCGCGGGGCCACCAGCCAGCCCACCAGCGGCACCAGCAGCCAGGGGAAGAGCGGGAAATACCCGGTCACCAGCGCTCCCGTGAGGACCTCGGTCAGCGTCAGGTCGGGATCGAAATACCCCTGTGTCCAAGACTCATCGTAATGCGCCAACTTTCGCAGCACAGGTGCCCCCGCAAACAGCAACAGCACCAGCACCCAGGCGACCGGCTCGGGCAGTCGCCGCACCGCGACCAGGGCCAGCAGCGCCAGCCCCGCCAGGGTCAGCACATCCCAGTTGAACAGATCTTCGGGCAGCCAGACCAGCAGGTTGAAAACGAAGCCCAGGCCCAGCAGGCACAGTCCACGCCGGACGGTCCGCTTGGTCTGCACCTCGTCAGGCACGCCCCGCCGTTGCTGCGTCGCAAACGACAACTGCTGACTCACCCCCAGCAACAGCAGGAAACTGGGGGCCGCCAGTCCCGCCGGGAGCCAGGGATACTTCCCCTGCCCCGCCAGGTTCTCGACGAAATGGACCAGCACCATCAGCGTGATCGCGATCGTCCGCTGCACATCCACCGAGGCATGACGCACGGGTTCACTCGCTCCCGGTCGAGAACAGCAACTCGGCCATCCACAGCAGGGACTGGAAGCCCAGGATCGCGATGATGATCATCTCGAGCATGTGCCCCTTGCGGCTCGACTGCAGCTCGGCCAGTCGCTGACCACACACGTCGTGCACCCGCTCCAACTGATCGAGCTGCTGCTGCGCGTGCTCGACCCGCTCGGCCATCCGCGTTCGCTCCCGCAGTCGCTCTCCAATCTGCCCCGCCAGGGTCGGGGGAAACTGCGGCGGTCGCTGTACCAGCGGCACCACCTGCACCACCCGCCGTCGCAACTCAAGCAGTCGCGTCGAGCCGGCGTCGATCTCGCGCAACCGCCCCGCAGGCTGGCGCTCGATGTCAAACAGCGGCGGCGTGGCGACCCGCTGCCGCTCCCACTGGTGCGTCAAGCCCTGCTCAACGTCCCCCAGTTCGAAGGCATAGTGACTGAACTCGGCGACCGCGCGGGTCACTGGCTCCCAACGGTCGCGGGGCGAGACAATCACCGCGCGATCGCCGCTCCAGGCCACCTGCGCGCCATGCAACGCAAACTGCACCCCCGCGCCCCACCCCGACCCCGCTTCGCCAAGGCCCTGGGCGTGCGATTCACCTGCCCCCCCAGCCACCCGCGTGGCCGCCAGCCAGTCTCCCGGCCCGTGATTCTCGCCCACCGCCGCCGGGACCAGCAGCACCTCGAGCAGCATCCCGCCACCCGTCGGCACCGCACCACCCGCTGGCACCCCACTGGCCGCACCGCCCACTGTCACTTCGCCCACTGCCACCTTGCTCGCTGCCACCTTGCTCGTGAGGGGCAGGCCACCACCATTCGCCAGCCCGCAGGTCGCCGGGCTCCAGGCTTCGCGGGGCAGTTTTCCCGCCGCCGGGTGTCGCGACTCTTCAAGCCAGTCGAACCCCGGCAGGTGCACCGTCGCCGCAGCGGAGGGACTGGTTCCCCCCGCTCCTTCCCTCGGCACGCGCCGCAGCGTCAGCAGTTCACTCCCCGGAGGCAACACGCGGGGCGTGGGGGTCACCACAGCTTCAGTCATGGTTTCGATCGGCCATCACAACAGGAGAACGGGGCAGGAGCGGAATGGGGACAGTCACTCAACCGGGCATCAGATCAAGGGAGCGCGAGGGCGGGCTGCTCGGCGACCCGGCAGGCAATCGCCTCGGCGACATGGGTCGCCGAATCGAGCACCCCATTCAGGGTGGAATCGAACAGGTAGTCGCCCACCACATACAGCCCCGGGCAGTCGGCCGGGGCGGGCTGATGCCGCAGGTCGACCGGTCGAAAGCTCCGCCCCCCCGGCAAGGCACTGACCGCCCCCGGCCAGCGCTGCACCCGGTGATCGCGCAGCAGAGTGCGGGCCTGGGCGAAAGCGCCGGGGAGGGCATTGAGCGCGAGGTCGAGCAGCTCGGCATCGGTCCGCGCACACAACTCGCCTCCCGCCTGCCCGGCCAGCAAAAAGCCCAGCACCCCCTGGCTGGCGGTCGGGTCGCGGGCCGATTCGTCGTACAGGCAACACCCCCCAAAGGCATCGAGCATGCAGTACCCCTCTTCCCACACCGGCCGCCAGAAGGGAGTGTCGAACAGCAACGTGATCCGCAGATAGTCGGCGGGATGGTTGTAATGAGCCAGGTGCCGACTCAGGGGCTGGGCCAGGCTCTCGGGCAGAAACGTCACCCGCTCGAGGGCCGCATAGGGCAACGCGACCACCACCAGGTCAAAGTCGTGGGTCTCGACCACGCCCGCCGGCGCGGTGTGGACGCGCATGCGCGGTGCGCCACCGGTGAAGGCGGAGGCGATTGCTTCGACCAGCTGCACCGGGTGCTGCCTGAGAACGCGGGCGGAGATCCGTCCGGCGAGCTGGGTCACCAGTTGTTCGTTCCCCCCCACGATGCTGTACAGCCGCATGTAGGCGGGGTCGTTCATCAGGTAGTTCTGCAGCCCATACGCCGGGTTGGTGAGCTCGGGTTCGGTGGCGAGATCGCTGTGGATGGCCATGGCCACCAGGTCGCGGGTGACGGGATGATCGACCTGTTCGAGCACCGCGCGAAAGTCGGCGGAGGGAGACCCGTTCCACGCGGGGGTGGGATGATGGTCGGCGTGAAAGTACTCGCGCGGGCTCATCCAGTCATGAGCGCGGGCATCGAATCGCCGCCACGCCGCGGCG
>CAIUHT010001168.1 GCA_903898975.1 uncultured Planctomycetaceae bacterium | reverse complement strand
TGGAAGGGGTGGTCGAACACTTTGGCGAGCGGCTCGAACGGCTGGTGCTGGAACGGGTCGCCCACGATCCACAGCCCCGGCATCGCTGGGCCCGGGCGATGCTCGACTGCACGTTTGAAGAGGCACCAGCGCCGTCATCGGCAGCGTCTCCATCACCCGTTCCCCCGCCCAGTCGGCTCGGGGTTCGCTCGCCGGCCTGGCCCGACCGAACCCTCGATCCCCTGGTGATCGAACGGTTTTTTCTGGCGGTCCTGGCGGCCGCCACGACACATCCCGGTGTCATCGCCCCGCTGCGCGAGGTTGGGCACCGTGTGCGCGCCCGCCTGCTGGCCGACCCTCGCGACGGTTTCGACCAATTGCTGCTCTGGCTGGCGCTCGACGGACTGTTGCTGTGGCAGTTCGCCGGTCTGATCGACCGCAATGATCCCCTCTTTGCCCAGGTGGGGCGTGCGCTGCGCGCCCGGGTCGATGCCCCTGGCGATTCCGCAGTCGAGGCACACGGGGACTCTCTTGCCGCGGCACTCGCCCCAATCCCCCCGCGAGCCGCCGAGAAGCCCGCTTCTCCCCGTCGCCACTCCTCCTCGACGCGATCACGCGCCCGGCGACTTGTCTCCCCCACGCCGGCCGGTGAGCCGTCGAACACCTCTTCCCCCCGGAAGTCGGCCCGCTTGAAACCGGCGGCTGCGAAGCGGGTCTCTAAGAGAGCCATCTCTCCCCAGTCGGTCACCCGCGTGTCGGGGGCTCCATCACCGGAACCACCGGCTGCTCAAGCGGCCGCGGTGCGGTCGCCCCGGACAAGGCCAGTTCGTTCTTCCGCCACCTCTTCCACACCGGCCCGCGCATCGCGCCGGCCCAAACGCTCCTCATGAGTTCTTCGGCCCCTGCTCTCCCACGCCCTGTCTCCGCCAGTCGTCGCTGGCTCTGGTCGCTGCCCCTCGTCATGGTGTTGGGAGGGCTGGGGGCGTACGGCTGGTCGCAGCGACCGTTGACCCCGGTCCCCAAGGTCCCCGCCGGCCCGGGTTCGCTGGCGGGATCGGGGGAATTCCAGGGGAGGCGGGTGCATGCCCTGGGGCGTCTTGAGCCGCGGGGCGAGGTGGTCCGGCTGGCCCCCCCGGCCGGAAATGAGGGAGCCCGGGTCGAAACGCTGCTGGTGGCGGAGGGGGATGAAATTCCCGCCCACACCCTGGTCGCCCGACTGGATGTCCACGCCCGGAAACTGGCCGAATTGAAGGAGGCCGAAGCCCGGTTGCTGGCCGCCCAGGCCCGGCTTGCCCAAACCCGCGCCGGTGCCAAGCCCGGAGACATCGAGGCCCAACAGGCGGCAGTCGACCTGCTGGCCGAGCAGATGAAGGTCTCCCGCCGGGATCTCGAACGGGCCGAGCGCTTCCGCAACCAGAAGGTCATTTCGAGTGAAGACTTCGACAAGTACCAGTGGGCACTCGACAGGACAACACTCGAATACCGGCGGTCGCAGCAGTTGCTGGATGCCATCCGCGAGGTCCGCGAGACCGATGTGCGGGTGCAGGAGACCGAGGTGATCGCCGCCGAGGCCGCCGTCGCTGCCGCGAAAGAACGGGTGGAGGCCGCCGAGGTGCGCAATCCCACCGCCGGTCGGATTCTCAAGATCCACACCCGTCCGGGAGAGAAAGTCGGCGACAATGGCCTGCTCGAACTGGGAGATGTGACGCACATGCAGGCGGTCGCCGAAGTCTTCGAGGGGGACGTCGGACTGCTCTCCCCGGGCCAGCAGGCGACCGTGATCGTCGACGGGACACGTGACGAACTGCGGGGCCAGATCGTCGAACTGGGAAACATCGTCGCCCGGAAGGTGGTGCTGACGAACGATCCGGTGAGCGATACCGATGCCCGGGTCGTCGAGGTGAGGGTCCAGCTGGACGAACAATCGGCCCGGCGGGTCGAACGTCTTTCGAACGCCCGTGTCGAGGTCACGTTCGAGATCCCTTCCACCACCGGAACGGCTGCTTCGTCCCCGACCGCCGCCGGGATTGGGCCCCCCCGTAGTCGCTAGTCCACACCTCCTGTCACCTGCTGTCCTGCAGTCGACACATCCAGTTCCTTCACCAGCCGCACCGTTCATGTGGGACACGTTTCTCATTGCCTGGCGTCAGCTCAGCTACCAGCGGATGAAGCTGGTGGTGGCGTGTGCCGGCGTGGTGGTGGCGGTCATGCTGATGCTGGTGCAGTTGGGAATCCGCGAGGGGGCGCTGGAAAACAGCATCGCCATCGCGGCGAAGGTGCAGGCCGATCTGGTGGTGATCTCCCCCCGCACGAAGACGATCTTCCAGTCGACACAGTTCCCCCGCCGGTTGCTGATGCGGCTGGCCGGGCATCCTGCCGTCGATTTCGTGCAGGAGATGTACATGAGCCAGGCCCGCTGGCGCAATCCGTGGGAATTCCGCGAGCATCCGATTGCGGTGTTTGGTGTCGATCCCCGCTCACCCCTGATCGACTTCCCCGGTTACTCGCGCATGGCCTCCGAGCTGTTGTTGCCCGACCGGTTGATCTTCGACCGCAACAACCGCGTGACCTACGGGCCGGTCCGTGAGCACCTCGCTGCCGAGGGTTTCCTCGAAACCGAGATCAACCATCGCCGGGTCCGCGTGATCGGTTCGATTCCCGTCGGCATCTCGATTGTGAGTGATGGCAACCTGTTCCTGGCCCCGGCCAATTTTCTCCGGCTGTTTCCCACGCGGAATCCGGGGGCGATCGATCTCGGGTTGATCCGCCTCAAGCCCGGTGCCGACCGCGACACGGTGCTGCAGGAACTGCGTCCCCTGCTGGG
>CAIUHT010001167.1 GCA_903898975.1 uncultured Planctomycetaceae bacterium | reverse complement strand
GCCGCGACGCCCGCCGCCGCCGGGAAGCCCGCCGTGGCGGCTGCGGCCCCGCCCGCTGGAGCCCAGCCCGCCGGAGCGAAGCCGGCTGGAGCGAAGTCGGCGGCGACGCCGGCCGCCACAGGCCCGGTCCCCGAGGCCAGCCCGGGCAGCGCAGCCTCCCCGGCGAAACTGGGGAGTCGGCCCGGCGCGGCCACCCCGGGCAAACCTCCCGCTGGGGCGAAGGCAACCGCCGCTGCGGCCAGTGACCCATTGGCCACTCCGACGGGAACCAAGGGGAGCCAGTCCGCCGGTGTCGCGGTCGCTGAAGCCGAAGAGGAATGTGCCGACGCCAGTCAGTCGACCACCTTCGACGTCCTCGAGATGTTGAAGGAATTGAAGCAGACCGCCGAGATTCGGTTGTCGGGGGAATTCCCGGCGTTGTCGTTCGAGGATGAATTCGAAGCGCCGGGCCTCGACGCTCCGCCACTGATTGTGGAATCGATCAAGCCGGTCTCCGTGCCACCTCCCGACGTCCCGCAGGCTGCGAAGGGGGCGTCCTCGGGTCAGGCCCCCGCGGCTGCAAAACCGACCGGAGCAAAGCCTTCGCCAGCCGAAATGCTGGCAGCGGCACGAGCCAAGCAGGCGGGGGGCGCGGCACCCGCAGCTCCTGCGGCCGAGGCACCTGCGGCGCCCACGGCGAAACCGGCCGGCGGAAAGCCGTCAGCGGCCGAGATGCTGGCCGCGGCGCGAGCGAAGCAGGCGGGGGCTGCGGCATCGGCGACCCCTGCGGCCGAGGCACCTGCGGCACCCGCGGCACCTGCGGCGAAGCCTGCCGGCGGAAAACCTTCAGCGGCCGAGATGCTGGCCGCGGCGCGAGCGAAGCAGGCGGGGGCTGCGGCACCCGCGACTCCTGCAGCCGAGGCACCTGCGGCACCCGCGGCGAAGCCTGCCGGCGGAAAACCTTCACCGGCGGAGATGCTGGCCGCTGCGCGAGCGAAGCAGGCGGGGGCTGCGGCACCCGCGACTCCAGCGGCTGAGGCACCTGCGGCACCTGCGGCGAAGCCTGCCGGCGGAAAGCCTTCACCGGCGGAGATGCTGGCGGCGGCGAAGGCCAGACAGGCGGGGGGGGCCGCCAGCCCGGCTCCGGCGGCCAAGCCATCGCCCGCCGAAATGCTGGCCAAGGCGGGCCAGGGAGCGGCGGGGGCAGCCCCTGCGGCCACGCCCCCGGTACCGAAGAAGCCGGCCACGGCGAGTGCCGCCCCGGCACCAGCCCCGATTCCCGAGCACCGTCTCGCCGCCCTCAAGGAATTCTACCTGACGCAGGTGCGACCCTATTTGGGTGGCCCTGGGAAAGCTGGGAGTGAGCTGGGCAACGCCGATGCGTCCCGGGCACTCTTCAGTCGGCAACGGGCGGAGTTCCCCGCCACGCTCCACCCGCAGTTGCTGGAGTTGGAGGCGGCCTGTGATGAGCAGCGGCAACTCCGGCGGGCCCGGCAACTGCATCGCTGGCTGCATGGCTGGCTGGCGATTCACATTCCCGCCTCGGTGGCGGTGATTGTGCTGCTCGTGCTGCATATTGTGCTGGCGCTGCGGGTCAACCCGTTCTCCTTCTGACCCCCTTCTGGAATCTCCGGTCATGCCCCCCATTCGAGATTTCCGCTCGCTCTCCGATCGGGTCGAGGTCGATTTTCACCGTCGGGGAAATCGCTTCACCCGCCGGTTGTGGTGGTGGTCGTTGGGACTGGGGCTGTTGGCCCTGCTCGCCTGCTGCCTTCCCATGGCGCGGGGGCATCACGCCTTTTATGCAGCAGGTACCGTCTCGAAGGCCCACCGCATGTTTGAGCACGACTGCGCTCAGTGCCACCAGGATTGGACGCTGCTCTCGCGGCTCAACCCGTTTTCGACCGCCAAGATCAGCTCGGTAAAGAACGAACAGTGCCTGGCCTGCCACCCGGGCGAGACGCACCACGCCAACCAGGTTCCCGCCCATGGCGATGGCCACGCGGAACTGTCGTGTGCCGACTGCCACCGCGAGCATCGCGGAAACGAGCAGCTGGCGAACCTCTCCGACCAGCTCTGCCAGCAGTGCCATCTCGACCTGGGCCAGCATGGGGGATCGGAGCGGTTCGCGCAGACCATTGACCGGTTCGACAACGCGGGGACGGGGGGGCATCCCGAGTTCGCGCTCGATCGGTTGCTGAAGCGGGATTCGCAACGGGGGGCGGGGAACGAGTCATTGGTCGCCGCCTGGCGCACCTACACCGCTCCGCACAGCGACTGGACGAACCCGGATGACCGGGGACTGCGCCAGCAGGACGGGGTCTTCGTCGATCGAGGCCGCATCCAGTTCAACCACAAGGTCCACCTGGCCGAAACCTTGCCCGACACTGACCGGCAACCTCTTAACGAGGAAAGGGTGGCGGAGTTCCGCGAGAACTGTCGGGCCTGTCACGAGCCGGACGAGAGTGGTCGTTACATGCGGCCCATCCAGTACGAGCGGCATTGCCAGTCGTGCCATCCACTGTACTTCGACACGGCGGGATTTCCCGGTGAAGTCGTCCCCCACCGTGATCCGAATACGGTCTTGGGCTGGCTCCTGAAGCGGTATGCGCTGGCGGAGGGGGCGGCCCGTGGCCCGGCCGGTTCGGACCAGCGTCGACCCTCTCCACGAGTGCTTTCGGAGGGCTTGGAAGCCCCCCCCCCGGCCAACCTGGGAGCTGGCGAGGACCTGGAGAAAGCCGCTGCGACTCGGGCGGCGGACGATGCCGATCGGTTGCTGGGGGCCTTGCCCAGTCCCCTGCTGCCGGAAACCACCACGCGGGCAGTGCAGGGGGGCTGTCGTTACTGTCACCATGTCGAGTCGGGCTCGGAGGGGGCGGCGTTCGCG
>CAIUHT010001166.1 GCA_903898975.1 uncultured Planctomycetaceae bacterium | reverse complement strand
CGATGTGGCGAGGTGGCGTCGAGCGCGTGCGTGCGAGTGCGTGCGAGGTGGGGGGGCGGTTGAATCCAGTGGCCGAACGTCTCGCCCGGATTGGTGGTTTCCACTGGCTGGCAGATGGGCGTGACGACGGTGCTGCAGGTGGCGGGGGCCACTGCGTTGCAGAAGGACCAACGCTGTTCGCTGTCCTGTTTATTCGCAGAGTGCCCGACCGATGTGTGGCCGCTTCACACTGAGAACCAACCCGGCAGATGTGGCGCGACTGTTCGCGCTGTTCGAGACTCCGGTCTGGACGCCCCGCTACAACATTGCCCCCGGGCAGATGGTGGCGTGTCTGAATGGGGAGCAGGGGCAACCCGGGCCCCGGCTGGCGTGGCGGAAGTGGGGGTTGGTGCCGTCGTGGGCCCGCGACGCCAAGTCTGCGGCTCCCCTGCTGATCAACGCCCGCGGGGAGACGGTGGCCGAGAAGCCAGCCTTTCGCAGCGCATTCCGCCAGCGGCGGTGCGTGTTGCTGGCCGATGGATTTTATGAGTGGCAGAAGGTCGGCAGTCGGAAGCAACCGTGGTACATCACCCGCGGCGATCACCAGCCATTCGCGATGGCGGGGTTGTGGGAACCGGGAGTGAAGCGGGAGGGGGCCGACGGAGAACAGGCCGAACAGGGGGGGCCAGCGGGGGCGGAGTCGGCCGATTCCGCGGAGTCTGCCAAGTCTGTTCGGGTCGGGGCCGTCCCTCAACAGGCCGAGGGGACCTGCGCGGTGATCACAACGACCGCCAATGAGGTCATGGCTCCCCTGCATGACCGGATGCCGGTGATCTTGGGCCCGGGGGAGATTGCGGCGTGGCTCGACCCGAGCGCGACTTCCGAGCAGCTGCTGGCGCAGTTGCGTCCGTGCCCGGCGGCCGATTTGACCGCCGTGGCGGTGTCACCGCTGGTCAATCATTGGAAGAACGACCGGGTGGAATGCACTCAGCCGGTCCGCTCACTGTTTGATTGACAGCAGCGAGCCTGTGCCGAGCCGAAGGGGGGACCAAGGTGGCGGGCGCGGAGGTGACGGGCCGAGAGGCGTCCGGGCCAACTCTGGCAGCCAGGATCGAACTTTGCGTGCGTCTTGGGCCGCAGGCAGGATGCCGGGCAGGACCTGGTTACGAGGGAGGGGCGCCGATTGGGCCCCAGTGGTCGCGGTTGTATTGGCGAGAGCCCCCCGGGGCGATGGTGAGGGTCCGCCAGGCGGGGCCGGCGTGGATGCGGGCGATCAGCACGATCTGCCCGACGTGGTAGCTGATGTGGGCGAGTGACCGCTGGATGGCGAAGGGGACGGCGAGCGATTCGCCACGGACGGTGACGCGGGCCTGCAGATCGGCAGGCCGCAGAGTGCTCAGGGTCGAATCGACACAGGCCCAGCCCCGGTCCCAGACCTCCAGCATCTCGGCACGCGAGGTGAACGAATCGACGAATTCGCCATCGCGATCGCGGGTCGGCTTTTCGCCATCGCTGGTCAGAAAACTGGTCCAGCGGGAAGTGAGATTGCCCGCAATGTGTTTCATGACGATCGCAATCGAGTTCGCATCCCCCGCCAGGGGCTGGCGCAACTGGGCGTCAGAGAGTTGCGCGATCGCCCGATCGGCCAGATCCTTCTGAGAGAAAAACGCCTCCCGCGCGGCAGCCAGCAGACTTTCGCCCAACTCCATGACAGTTTCTCCCTCGGGACAACACGGCTTGGCGTCAACAGCCCCGCCGCACCTGGCGCAATCGGAACCTTGAACGCCGCCCCAGTCACTCCATGCGGACGAGGCATCTCTTCGCAATCTCGCGGAACCAGCCACGACGCCCCACGTTGTCCTCGATTGCGGTGATTTTTTCCATCGCTGCCCGTGGTGCCAAACTCGGGCGTGTCTGTTCAGCCTGGGCGGCTCTTGGAATTGGTTGTGGCTCGGAAGGTTCGACGTGACGGGGCACTGTCCCGCTTGTTAACGACGCTCGAAACTGATACTCCAGCGTCCAGGCGGCGGCAACGGTTTCCGTGCGCTTCGTCCCGGACCGCAAGCGGGAGTGGAACCCGCTGAGAGGTTCGACAGGATTTCACGGTCGATTCTTTTCTCGAGGGAAAACGCCATGAGCAACCAGATTCAGGTGATCAGCCCCTACTGGCTGCATGGGACTTGGGTGTTTGATGATGACCGGGTGGGCCTTGTCGAGGAGCCATTTGTGAGTGGCGTGCCCGAGATGATTGATGACCTGGTGGCGGACATTCCCGAGGCTCGCCGTGGGTTCCGCCTGATCTTCTCGACCGGTCCCTTTCCCGGCTTTCAGCGGCGGTTGCAGTGGGTGCGGGAGGAGATGGGGGGCAATTGGTATCGGGTGGATGAACCGCCCAGCGAAGGCTGGTTGTGTCCCGCACTGTTTCGCTATTTCGAGACCGCACCCGCTGAGTTGTACGTCAAGGCGGAAGCGTTGCAGCGGTGAGGCCCCCGCAGAGCCAGTGCGAGTGAAGTGCGATCGGACGACTGCGATCGAACGACGGCTGCGGGTGACTGCTCGCGGCGAGTGTCCTGGACGACTGGCACAAAGACTGGCCTTAACGACCCTGCTGGACTGATTTCTCTTGGATTCGCAGCCCGGTCTGGTCATCGGCCACGGCGATTCGTGCCGTGCCGGTGCAGCCATGGCCCGGCTCGCATTGACCGCTGGCTGACAGGAAGCGGCCGTCGGGCAAGCCGACGATTCCCAGCGAGCAGTCGAATTTGTACCGTCCGCGCAGTTGGAAGTCGGCGTCGGTGACCAGCAGGATCTGCGGGTCGCCGTAGCAACCGAACCACCAGCGGTCAGCGGCGAACGTGGCGGTCTGGATGCCGAGGTGGGTGTGGCCACTTGGGATGACATGCTTCTTCAGGAACTGGAACGTGCCGTCGTATTCGTAGACGTAGTTCTCCGCGACCCCCTCGGGCAATCCGCCCACGACAAAGAAGTGGCCGTTGCGAACGCCAATCCCGCCCGCGCCGTGGAAAACCTCCTGGACTTTGTGGCGGGCCAATTCCTGCAGCGTGGCCGCATTGTAGACGTACACCCACGAATCGGCGTTCCCTTGGGGATCGTTGAAAACGCCGAGGTTGACGGCGACGTAGAGCTTGCCTGCGTGGAGGCAGAGATCGCCGTGGTGGTTGGCGACCGGCACTTTTTGCAGCAGTTTTCCGTTCTGGTCAGTCTTCACGAGTATGGTCGTGAACGACCAGTAAATCGCTGCCTGGTCGGTGCAGATTCCTTGCAGGTGCTGCGGGTACGTCCCTTCGCAGGTGACGGTGCGGAAGGCGGGGGCCGCAGCAGGGACAGGGGCAGGGGGCGATGACACCGCGACCAGGGCCGCCGCGATCAGCAGGATCGTTCTCATTTCGGTCCCTCGGTTTCGATCGCCCGTCTGAGCGGGCACTCTGCGCCGTGGGGCTCGCCCCGCCGGTACCTGGAGAGCAATTCCTTCGATCGCTGGGCGAGCATTCGCCGGATTTCCCGCCGCTTGCCCTTCACGCGGGGAATCTGCATCGAGTCGTAGGCGGTGGTCTGGTGACGCATCCAGGCGATGACGGCGGCTTCGGCCCGCTGTTCGACCGGAATGCGTTTAGTGCGGGCGACTGTGCCGCTGCCAACGGGAGTGGCGTGAGCGGCAACCACCTTGGCGAGTCGCTGGGCGAGGTCGGCGTGATCGGGGTGGAAGGCCAGAAAGCTGACGACGGCACCGGTGAAGTCTTCGACGTAGACCGCCTGGGTCTTGGCCCGGCGCCTGGCATCGGCCTCTTTCTTGCGGGCGAAGCCCGCGGTGGACCGCTCGGCTTCGAGAGCAGTTTGAAGCTGCGCGATGGTCGCTGCCGGTGCCCAGACACCCCGTGAGAAGGTCTTGCGACCTCTCTTCTCCTGCACCACCCAATGGTCGCCAGCGGCCTTCACTCGGCGAGTCAGGGCGGCGTCCCCGGGCGGCAGCAGAGCCCAGCCAGCCGGGACGGTCCGGACTTGGCCGTCGGCGGCTTTGACGGTGTTCGGGGAGGGGCCGGGGGAGAAGGTCTGGTCGGTCATGGTGGCTCGTCGTCCTGGCGAAGACGCATTCTGGTCGGGTCGAAGAGTTCTCGCCAGTCCTCGTCCGGCAGTCCTCTTCCGGCAGTCTCGCCACGAACTTCCGGCCGAGGTTGAGAGTCCCTTCGGGCTGGCGTCTCGGAACGAGGTGCCAGTCGAAGACGAGTTGTCACATGAACTGCGGCCACTGAGGCGAGGCAAACCCAGGTCGCACGCCACCGTGGTCGATACGCGGGTGCTCAAAGTGCGGGACCGTCTTGGTGCAGTTGCGTTTCGGGAGATCCCTTGGGAGGGCCTGTGGCGCACCGGCCAGGAAACCCGCCGCTCCGCAGCGAGTGGGGAACGAGAGGTGAGGGTCAAATGGTCGCACCTGCGAGGAAAAACGTCACTCGGTTTCCTGCAAGCGGTACATGATCGACCAGACATCATGCAGCGAATGCTCGTAGGCCGCTCCCGCGGCACCCTGGTGCTGGCCGACCTCGGATTTGAAGTTGTCGTAGTCGGTCTCGGCTGCCAGTCCCGCAAGCACCTCGACCCAGACAGACTTGGGGACGAAAAGTCGGAAAGCGTAGTCGGATCCCGCGAATTCCTTGATGTCGCAAGCACCGAGCAGGTCGGGGAAACGCTCCTGGAGCGCCTGGAGGTGGGCGCTGAGCCGACTCCGAACCATGATGCGGTCGGGGTCGACGGGTTGACCGTAGTCTCCGTTTCCCTTCCGGGCACAGACGGCACTGAAGAAACCGTGCTTGGTGAAAATCCACATAGTCCGCTCCTGCTGGAGTTGCCTCTCGATGTCGGCGACCCTGCCACCCGGATGGTGGGCAGGCTCGTTTTGGAGAGGTTCAGTCTACGCCGGTCGTACGCGGCTTGGAACCGCGTGATGGCAGTCGCCAGGGCGATTCCGCAGGGCGCTGCCGATGAACGTACGGGGTCACTGATTCCAACTGGGTCTCTGGCCGCTTCCTGAAAGACCAGTGACTCCGTGGTGAGCCAGGCATCGGGACGTGCCCGCTTGAGGAGGCGGGTGTCGGTGGCCGGTCGGATTCGATCCTGGTCGCGAGCGTGTGAGGAACGACCGAAACAGCAGCGGGTTTCTAAATCGCCTCACTCGACGGCACGAGCTTCACTCGAGTTGAAACGGCGTGGAGGGCGATGAGGTGCAGAATCTCGCTGACAGTTGTGCAGCAATCGGGCAAGATCGTGACGTTGTATTTCTCGGCGGCCTTGGAGATCGCCGTGTGGGTCACGCAGTTCTGCGTCATCATGCCACAGATCAACAGGTCGGTCACCCCCAGCTTGGTCAGAGTCGCCTCCAGGTTCGTCTTCTCGAAGCTATCGGCGAATTCCTTGACCACCACCGGAGCCTTGGGAGCGGCGGCGAGGATGCGGGGATGGATGTCGGCGCCCGGCGTCCCCTCGTGGAAAAACGGGGCCAGCCCTCCCCTGGCGATGTGCTGGATATGGATCACCGGGACGCCCCGGGCCTGGGCCCTGGCGATGGCTCGTTCGAGGTTCTCAAGAACGACCTCCGTGTTCCACAAGGGGAACTTGCCTCCAGGGAAGTAGTCATCCTGGAGATCAATCAACAGCAGTGCCTGGGTCATGTGGTTCCTTCTTCTGTGAATTTCGGCTGAGACATTTCCGCGTTCTATGGCCCGTCGCCAACCTGGGAGCCGGAGCGATCGGCAGCCGGTGGCCCCACCAGGTCCCAGCGGTTGCCGTACAGGTCGAGGAACACGGCAACGGTCCCGTAATTCTCGAACCTCGGCTCCTCGGCGAACCGGACGCCCCGGCCGCGCATCGCGTGGTAGTCCCGCCAGAAATCGTCGGTCTGGAGGAACAGGAACACCCGCCCGCCTGCCTGATCGCCCACCCGGGCCAACTGTTCGGGGGTCGCCGCTTTCGCCAGCAGGAGTGCCGTGCCACCCCCGGCCGGGCGGACCGTCACCCAGCGTTTGCCGCCCGACAGCGGGGTGTCTTCGACTGTGAATCCCAAGGCGTGGGTGAAGAAGTGGATCGCCTCGTCGTAGTCACGGACGACCAGGGCGACGGCGGCAATCAGGTTTGGCATGATTCGATCTTCAACTTCCCTTGTAGACTGGCCGCTTCACCGTGCTGTCCGCATGACCTTGATCGACTCGACTTCCAGCTTGAACAGCCCGGCCTTCCTGTCGCTCCACATCAAGCCGCGGGCGCTGATCTCTCCTGGGTTAGGCAGCCCTGCATCCTGCACCGGCCTTCCGAACGAAGTCGCCTCGAACCTGTCGAGTGGGATTCTGACCTCGAGCCACGCATTCTTCTGCGTTTGCAGCGTGGCCCGTCAGGAGAGCGAATCGTGGCGACGACAGAGGTGTTTGCCAACATGCCGCTCGGGACGCCACACTCGTTCAAGAACGAAAGCAGTAAGCGGCAGGAAGTTGACGACAGTGACTCTCAAGTCGTCTCCTTATTTGCTCGATAATGTGGCCTGCTCACCGGCGTACTTTACCAGTCCCTCGGCGAGAAACGCCTGGGCCTGCTTGTCGCCCTTGAGGCAGGCGTCGAAGAATGCGGTCGAGGAAGTCTTCACGAAGTTCGTGGCGACGGCGACCGTAGACCCACCAATTCCTGCTCGGAGCCGAGTCGCACCAGATGGCCCACCGCCGAAGCTGACATGATTGGCCCCGTCCACGATGAGAAGGTACTTGTCACCGTTGGGGCTGAGATCGAACGGCTCCTTCCGCCAGGAAAACTGATGACCTGGGCGAATATCCTTTGTGCCTGTGATGTAGAAGGCAGGGCGATTGCAGGCTTTCCAGCTCTCTCTTGTCAGGCCGTATTCGCCGGTCCCAGCCGCCGCAATTGGCAAGACGCACTTCACTCGTGCGTCAGCAAAGCTCTTGGGCTCGCCAGCCACGTCGATCGTCGCACCGGCGAGAAGCATGGAAACACAAGCACCGTAGGAGTGGCCGGAGACGCCGATCTGCTCCCGGTCGAGTTTCCCCTTCAGCGCCGGAATCGTCTCTGCGACTTGATCCAGGCCGTCGATCACCGCTGAGACATCTCGAACTCGATTGGCGATTTGGTCGGGTGATCCACCGCTGCGCTGAAAGCCACGTTGAGCAAGACGTTCACGCAGTTTCGCACGATCAGCACCAGCGCCCGCCCTGGCGTCCCCAATTGCCTCTTCTGTGGGGCCATCTGCCTTCCTGGTTCGCAACCTGTCCAGCGAACCGCCATCGGCGTGCTGCGGGTGGATGCTGACGTAGCCGTGGCTGGCCCAATGCTTGCCGATGGGAGCGAAGGCATCTTTGCCCGCACCGAACCCGTGACTGAACACGATGACCGGAAAGTGGCCATCGCCCTTCGGGTAGTGGACCTTGACGTGAAGTTCCTGATTCCGCTCCTTGTCTTGAATCGTGATGTCGTCAGCCGTCTGAACCGTGAACGGACCATCGGCCAGCTTGTAAGCAGTCGGCTCATCGGCACGGCTTGGAACGGCGCACGAAAGCACTGCAAAGGCGAACAGCGATTGGCGGCAGAACATGGTTTATCCCCTGGCCCGGTTCTCGAAGTCACTCTCTATTCAACACACGAGAGGCCGAAATGTTACGGAATTCATCCGTCACTTTGCCCGCATCACCTTGATCGACTCGATCTCCAGCTTGAACGGCCCGGCCTGTTTGTCGCTGAGCATGAAGCCGAGGGCGTTGATCTCCCGCGGCTTAACAATCCCGGCATCTTTCACCGGCCTTCCGAACGAAGTCGCCTCGAACCTGTCGAGTGGGATTTTCACCTCGATCCACTCATTCTTCTGCGTTTGCAGCGTGGCCCGGTAGGAGAAGGCGATCAGCGGCCGGTTGACGTAGAGGTCGAGCGTGTACTTTCGGCCATCGCCACGGACCTTGGCGACAACGGAATCACCGGTTTCCAACCCGAGTTGCCTGGCCTTCGACCGCACCGAGGCGAAGCCCCCGTTGTTCTCGAGCGACAGTGTGCCGAAGAATTCGAGGGTCTGCTGGTCGGTGATCCGAAACCTCCCCTCCGACACGCCCCCCATCACGCGGTCATTGACGGTCTGCCACTCCTTGGCAGCCTCGGCGCGGGTAAAGTCAAACAGGGTTTGTGGCGTCTCTTCCGCCATGCCGAACGACCCCGCCAGGATCATCAGGGGCAGCGTCAGCAGTTCATGGATCATGATCGTCTCCAAGGCATCGTGGTGATCGACGGCTGCGAAACCGTCGTCCGCACCACCCAGGCAAAGTACAGCAACTGGCCCGCAACCAGTCAGCGGTCGTACCGGCAGGCCGCCCCCCAAATCCGGGAGAGATTCGCAGAGCAGTTCAGGAGATCTCTCGCCGCACGCTGACAGCCAGCGGCAGGTTGCGTGTTCCGAATTGGATTGGAGGGAAGATGCGGTTTGACATGAGATTGATGTCGAATGGTGCCGCGATCCGCCAGGGAAATCTTATTGCGGATCGCCTGCATGAACACGAACCCAAAGCTGGTGAGGATGACCGGAAAGAGAATCTGCCAGATCAGGCCAATGGTCCCCGGAGTCGGGGGCCAGCTTGGCCTGGTAAGCGAGTTGTACCAGTCGAGCCAGGGAATGTTTTGCCCAACGACCTCAAAGTGGGCTTGTTCACAAGGAATTCCGCCCTGCGTCAGCATGCCGTCAACTTGAACTACGGCATGGTGCCGAGGCGAAAATCGTTTCCAAACAATGGGTTGTTGAAAACTGTATAGCAAGGCAAAGGCAGATCGCACCTGCCAGTCAACTTGCCGTCAACTTGATTCAGTGCCAGAACGGGACGTAGCTCCCGTCTCGATCACGCACGTCGGGATCATACAACTTGATGACCTGCGTCTTCAGTGCTTCCCGGATTAACCGAGGCGCTTGGGCCGAACTTTCCGGCTTGATTCCAAACCTGTTCCTCAGGCTTGTATTCGTCATCCGGCTTCCCGT
>CAIUHT010001165.1 GCA_903898975.1 uncultured Planctomycetaceae bacterium | reverse complement strand
TCTTCCATTGTCTTTTTTGTTGTACATGCGTTTTCTGGAGAGGTAAATGATGATGATGGCGCATCTTCCAAAGTAGTAGTCGAGGACGATGGTTTGTCGTCGACACTGCCCACCCCACTGCGAACATCCTCGGATGTTGTTGGAGCTTCCATGACATCATCCTTGCCATTGATATTATGATTTGTGGTACTATTTTTGGCGGCTGCAAATGTTTTATGCAGCTCCAATGGCACCGAGAATTTTTTGGATTCGAAGAGATCTGATCCAGCAACCGGTGTGTCACCGCCGAAGATGCTGTTGATTAATGATGCCATGGGTTTTTTTGAATTTTTATCTGCTGTTTGGATTGCTCTTCTCAGTGCGCTATCGTAGGGTAATAGCCGGTCTTGATCGATATTCCTTTCTTCGCGGTCGTCTGGAAAGGGGAGTTGGATGGCGGTGGCACGAGAGGTGAGGGCCAGACCCGACGAAGGTACGGACACAAGATTTTGTATCCAAGTCGAGTTTTGATGTGTCCGATCCGCCGTCACCAGCACATCCTCGGCACGCCGCCCCGTGGGGCCCGCGCGGCGTCAGATCCACGCCCGCTCGAAGCCGTCGAAGGCGGTTCCCGAGTGCCCCCCGGACACCACAAACAGGTCGGCACCCAACCCCCCCCGCAGTTGCCCCGAGGTGACGAACGAGCCATTCAGCATCAGCGTGTCGTCCCCTTCGCCCATGTCGACGGTAGCTCCCGACACAGTCACCTGCTGGAGTGCAAGACGGTCGTTTCCCCCACCCAGTTGGGCATTGAGGCGGTTCACCCGCCCCTCACGCCACGAGACCGAATCCCGGCTCGTGAGATTCGCGAACGAGAGATTGGCCTGCTGGCCCACGCTGACCTGCCGCAGATCGACGCGATGCACGTCCGTGGCCTGGCCAGTCATGGTCAGGGTTCCCACCCGGCCCCGGCTGAGGGAGACACTCTCGAATTGGCCCAGCCCCATATGGATGGTCACCGTGGCGACGTCGCGGTCCTTCAGGTCGACCGCCAAGGTGTCGTTGCCCCCCCGCATGAGCGCCTTGATGTGCTGAATGCGCTGGGTGGGGACCTGCAGAATCACCCGGCCATCGCTGACCACGCTGGTCAGGGAGGGGCTGCCTCCCGGTCCGATACTGACCCGCTCGTGGGCATCGGTCCCGCGGATGGTGAGGGTCTGGCCATCAAACCCCGCCGTGGCGGCCAGCAGGGCCCGGGCTTCGAGGGCCTGGGCGGCGACAGGGGGTTGCGGACGGCGACGCAGACGGTTTCGGAAAAACATCGCAAAACTCCGATCGGACAAATGAAAACCGAGGCCAGCAGACCGGCGCCGTAGCGCGGCACTGCCTCTTCAACCGATCTAACGCACTGCCGGGGCAAAACCGGACAGCCGATTTCCCAATTTTTTGTAATCCGCCTTACCGGTCGACCTGCGTCCCCAGGCGGAAAGGGACTGCGCGGGATTGGTGCCGGGCTTCAGCCAGGCTCGCTCGGCACCGTGCCCCGCTCACCCCGTGGTCACCACGCAGGGTTGCCTGGCTTTCGACACCCGTGTCGAGGACTGGGGGGTGATCAGCGGAATCACCCGCGGCTATTCGTCCAACTGGTTGCCGAACAGGCGCTGGACCTTCGCCTGCACGGCGAGGCCCCAACGGTAAACCGTGCGAACATCCACTTCCATCTTGCGGGCGATCTCGACCTGCTTGAGTCCGAGTTCGCGAAATCGGAAGTACTCCTGCTCGTGGGGCTCGAGGATCTCCATCATCTGCGCCACCTTGTCGTTGTAGTCGGCGACTTCCTCTTGAGACGGTTGGCTGTCCATGAGGGGGGCGACGCTTTCGATCCCGAGCGGCTTGCGTTTGCGCAGGCGTGAGATCCGCTTGTTGGAAACGATTCTCGCCAGCAACCGCCAGATCCAGTCGTCACGATCATAATTGAATCTCTTGTTGTCCATTTTCAGCACTTCCAAAAATGCCGACAGATGAGCGCTGTCTTCGCTGATAGGCTGTCGGCTCTTTCTGGCTTCACGGGCCAGTTTCTCGTAATAGCGGCGCCAGAGTTCCGCGGCCGCCTCCCGATCCTGATGGGACTTCCACCGCTCCAGCAGGGTCTTTTCAGATTGCTGGGCAAGCTCTTCAAAAGACGGGGCAGGCCCTGGCGCCTGAGGGGACTGTCCGTCAGCCGGGGGCTGCTCTTTGGGCAAGTGATCTTTCTCGGGACCGCAATCGCCAGCAGACTGTTGATTCATTGCGAGTTTGCAAAATTGAGAGGACAACCGCGTGGGAGCCCCCCCTCTGACAACACATTCCAGAGGGCGACAACCAGGGGGCCACAACCGGGCGACCGTAGGCAGGAACTGAGCCAGAACGGGCGAAAAACTCTACTCTACTCATACTAGCGATCTGGGGGGTCGTCTGCCAGCGGGGGAACCTGCTGGGGTGCCCGCAACGCCTCCAGTTGGGAGTGACTGACACCCAGCGGACCAACGCGAAGCCCTCCCGCATGCAGCAGGGTCGCCGACTTCACAACCAGGATCAGCAGCGACAACTGGGCCAGGCCGGGGAAGAAGCCCAGGACCACATACAGCCAGTGCACGGGCGATTTCAACGCCTTGGCCAGTCGCGCGATGATGATGACCGTGCCCAGGTTGATGACCGCCAACAGCCCGAACGCCACCAGCCGCAGCGGGAGATATTCGAGGGCCAGCATCGCCACCAGGACCACGCTCGAGACCACCAGCAGCAGGAGGGCAACCTTCTGCAACTTTCCCACGGCGAACAGCTGGCGATTGCTGGGGAGTTCGGAGTCGGACATCAGCGGAACCTCGCAACAGACACTCGGCAGGCCCTGGAACGAAAGGCCTGCGTCCACTTGCTCTCGTGGCCGATTACGGATTGCCCGCCGGCTGGTTCAGAATCTTGCGGAGGACAATTTCAAAGGCGTCGGCCTGGCGGACGAAGCCCAGGTCGGTGGGGTGCGAGCTATCCACCGTCCCCTCGTTGTCGTCACCCAGCAGGTGCTCTCCCTCGAGGTAATGCAGCCCGGGGAGACCCGCCGCCTGCAGCCGATCAAACGCGGCCCGCAACTCTTTCCGGCTCTCCAGGTTTCTCTGCCGCTTGCCCTGGAGCAGAAAACCGTCGGTGTAACTGCGGTCCTCCACCAGCAGGATGGGCGTCTCGGGCCGGGCCTGGCGCAAGATCTTCACCAGGGGCTCGGTCCGTTCCTTCACATCCGCGGCCCCCAGGTTGGGGAGGCAGTCGAGCACGTAAACAGCCGGGTCAAGTTCCGCCAGCAACTGGCCAACCTCCGCCTCCAGCCGCCCGTTGCCCGAGAAACCGAGGTTGATGACGGGGCGTTCCAGCCGGCGCTGCAGGATCGCCGTGTGCACCATCCCCGGCCGCGAGGCACAACCCCCCTGGGTGATCGAGGTGCCGTAAAAGACCAGGGGCTTGGCGCGGTCGGGGCTGTAAGCCCGTCCGGGGGCCAGCGGGGCATCTCGAGGGACACCCACTTCCAGCTCGGCGACGCCATTGTACAACGGCAGGTACAGGAGGAATTCGTGTTCGCCCGGAGGGAGCCCCTGCACCAGCACCACCTGGTTGACCTGTTCCTTGGGAAAGCCGGTCGCCAGCCAGCGCCAGGCCCCACCATGCCGGACGTACAGGTCGACTCCGCTGACACCGGTCGCGGGCATGTGGGGCAGGGCGAGATTGGTGGAGGTGAGTTTCCACCGGCAATGCACCGCAGTCGCCGACGTGGTGAACCGGGCGCACAGCCCCGCAGTCTGCCGCGACAGGCCCCAGACATCCTTGCGGACCAATCCCTCGGCCCGGGCGGGGAGGCGGTCAAAAAAAGCCGCGGTGTCGCTCCAGCCCCGGCCCTCGACCGGCAACTTGCGGAGGTCGTACCAGTCGACCTGGGCGGTCTCATCGCGGCGGGCCTGGCCCACATCGAGGGCCTGGGCCAACACCGGGCCCGCGTTCCAGGCGAACAACACCAAGGTGAAACACAAGAGCCACACCCTGCCCCGGGCACACTGGGCCACTGTTCGAACGGTCATCGCTCCACCCTGTCGTGGGAACTGGTCGATCGGCCTCCCCCCGTCTCCGACCAGCATGCTACCGCAGTATTCGGGCCGCGTCATGTGGCAAATCGGCCAGATTCACCGCGGCGCTGTCCCGGACGACGACATGGTTCCCCCCATCCGCCTAGCGTTGGGGCGGACAATCCAAATCCAGCGTGACACTCGTTCGCAGACGAACTCTCCGGAAATCGCATCCTGGTGATCCGCTTGAGCAACTGCAGGCACGGGCACGTAGACCAGCGCGGCAAGTCATTCTGTTGGGGCTGCCATTCGCAGGCTTGATCGAAAACAGCTCAAGAAACCCCAGTCGAGTCCAGCGAAATGACGCTCCCAAACGGGCATGGATTCCCGTCGCGAGTGTTCCGCCTGGTGAGATCACGTACGGTTTTTAGCGCTCGGCTACACCGTTTCGCTGACCAGCCACCTGTTTCGCGATTGATCGCTTTTGTGCCAGATAGTTGAAGTACGAGAGGATGGGAATCAGCAGGGCTCCATACGCAAACAGACCCCAGGTGAGATTGAAGCGATGGAGACGCCAGAGCAGTTTCAATGCCTCCTCGGGAGGAGCCGAAACGGAATGTTCCGTCTGCTCAACTATCACGAGCAAACCATGATAGGTATGAAACACAAATTGAACATCGCCGGGCTCGGCGGTGTGATGAAAAGTGATCTGCCTGTAGCAGTTTGCCAATGGACCAAACAACTCACTCATAGCTATGGACCCCTTACAGGAATGAACAGGTATTTGAGACCCGAACCGCCATGGAATATTTCGGTCGTTCGGCTTTGCGCCAGGGACTCGTTGATCTTGCGGCGTCGAACACTGACACAAACCGCGACGAATTCCTGTCACTGCTTTTCACCGTACACCAGACCTGGCCACCATGCAATGGCGCATTCAGAAAATCTGCAGTTCAAAGGCAAGGCGCCTCTGCCTGAGCGTTTCGTCACAACAGCCTTGATTTCCCGACCGAGGGGCCATTGCCCGCCGGGTCAAACATCGGACGGATTGTCCCGAGCCGTCCGTCGTCGCCGGGTCCAGGCAGTTCGTGTTGTACCACTGCAAGCGGCATCCTCAACGCATGCGGCCGACAGATGAGCGTTGGTCGCAAACTGTGATAAAGACGCCTGAATGAGAATCTGTGAGGGGCGTCTGCAGCAAAACCTGCTGGCAACAGGTCCGCACGGTGTTTTCTGTGCGTGCTTGGCAACCACCTGACATGCGGGAGACACGCCGCCGGCGAACAGGCCAGTGATGCGGTTTTTTCCTTTTAAGAGGGAGGCAGGGAACCACCTGCCGTTGTTCGCGCACCCAGAATCCAGCCTTCTTCCTCCAGCGCCGCGGCTCGCTGGGCGGGAGTCAGCCCTGTGGGTTCCGCGAACCACTCGCCCAAGCGGTCCCGACGATCAAGTTCCGCCACCCAGCGGCACTGCGCCCTGACCTGTACACGGTCACGCACCAGGCTGGGGTCTCGACGCAGGGCCTCCGCCGTGGCGTCGGCGACTATCCCAAAAAAGGTTTCAGTGCAGACAATTGCCGGGCCCACGTCGGGTGTCGGCGTGGCGGTGAACCGCGTTTCAAACGGGAAGACGCGACAGCAGTCGCGCAACTCGGGGGACTGCCGCAGGTGCTGCACGATGGGAATCCCCACGAGAGTCTGGCTGCCCACAGCACCGACCCCGGCCAGCTTCCAGGTTTCCTGTGTGCGGGGCAGGGCCAGTTCGGTGGCGCGTCGGCGGCCCAGCGAAGTGCCGTTTTGGGAAACAAACGGAAAGCCCGGCGACCGGGGGGGCAGACTGGCGGAGGCCGCGTTCTCGGGCCGGGCCCAAAACGGTCCCGGCCGCGCTCCCCCACACAGTTCATTGAGCCCGCAGGCGACATCAAACCGGTTACTGCGGTTCCCCGGGTGCTCACGGAGGCGGGCCGAGAGTTCTCGCCAGATTCGCTGCCAGGGGGCCTCCGAGGAAGTCCATCCCAGGGCCTGCGCGAAGCCCGTGGGATAGCCGAGGGCGAAGTCGAACCCCACCAGCACCCGTCGGCCCGCGCGGACGTGCTTCAGCAGGCGCTGCTGCAGATGCAGGACCGCCGCCTCGCGACTGCGATGATAGGTCTCGCATTGCCATCGAGAGTCCCTGAGCCGTTCGCCAATCCACGGGGCATCGGCCCGAGGCTGGGCCGGGAGAACTCCCTGCCGGGCGCTCCAATCGACAAAGAGATAGGCGTCGAACAGCGGCATGAGACCAGTTTGGCTGCCCTGCGGAGTGCGCGAACAACAGGGACCACCCGCGCGCCAGCCGCCTGGCGGGCCCAGCAGTTGGCGACCGAGGCTTACCTCTTTGAAAGGTCACCTCCCGGATTGGAGGTGACGGCAACCGGTAGCAGTTGACTGGCCACGGTGGGTGGGGGGGGAGGCGCGGCGTTCGCGCTCCCGCCCACCCCGGTCGGTCACGCGGTCAGGCCGGCTTGTCTTTCAAACCGTAGAACTTCACGGCGTTGTCGTGGAACAGTTTCTTCTGGTCGGTCGCCGACATCCCCATGTTGGCCGTCATTTTCTTCAGGGCATTGATCCACTCGGCGAGTGACGCCCCGAGCGTGCAGACGGGCCAGTCACCCGCGAACATCCGGCGGTCGGGGCCGAAGGTTTCCATGGCGAACTGAAAGTTCCGCTGCACCTGGTCGACGGTCCAGCCCGGTTTGGCTGTCGCGATGATTCCCGAGATTTTGCAGACCGTGTTGGGTCGCTGGGCCAGCGCCTTCAGCCCGTCCTCCCAGGCCCGGCGCCGGGGAGTGTTCCCCTCGTTCACATCGAGATTGCCACAGTGGTCGACCACAAAGCGGGTCTTGGGGCATTGGGCGACCAGCTTGTCGGCATCGCCCAGTTCATCGGGACGCATGCAGAGGTCGAAGCACATGCCCAGCTCGCCCAGCAACTGCACGCTCTTGACGAACTGCGCCCCCAGGCAGAACCCCTTCGGATCGCCATCACCATGCAGCACCTGCCGCACCCCCTTGATGAACTCGCTGCCCTTGAACTTGCCAATGTACTCGGCGAAGGCCTCGCTGCCGGGCCGGCCGGAGATGACCGCACCGACCATGGGGTTCCCGCGGGTCCGGCACAGGTCGAGCACGTACTCGGCTTCCTGCACCTGCTGCGTGGGGGTGACATCGACCTCCATGTAGACCGTCTTGACGACGTTCAGCCCCTGCGTGGCCTGCAGGTAGTGGCTGGTGACAAAACTGCGGTTGAGCGTCGCGTTGTCTTTGCACCAGGGGAGGTTGAACTTGTCGAGATCCCAAAGGTGCTGGTGGGTGTCGACGATGGGAATGGGGTTGGCTGCCACGGGGGACTCCGGGAGTGCGGGGGATTCGGCGCGAGCCTGCGAACCGGGGGCGGCGACAGCCAGGGCCCCGGCGGCGGTGGAGAGCAGAAAGCGACGGCGATCGAGCGGCGAAAAAGTCATACGGTCAACCTGCGGGTGCGAATGGAAGTGGCCCGGGTCCGATCCGCCAGATCTGGCCTTGGGACCCGGGACCCGTCCGCCGAGTGTATCTCCCGCATCCCGATGGGTCGAACACAACGCCCCCCCTCCCGGCCCGACGCCCGCCAATTCGGCAACGAACGGAAAATCGACGGGCAACTGGCGAGGGTGGACCATCGTGTCTTGGTGCGGAACCAGGCGGGCTGGGCTGGGCTGGTGAGCTGTGTTGGGCTGGCGGAACCGGGGGGAGCGGAATGGGGGGGGCTGATGGAAGCACGTTGCTCGGGGTGCTACAGTGACGAGTCCCCCACTTGCGGACGGGAACCCTGGGGGGTTCCCTGGCGCCGCAAGCGAACTCCGGGAATCGACAGTCAGCACCATGAAGGGTCCCGGTAACCGCGTTGATCTGGATGTCCGCCGGCTGTGGCGATGTCCGCGGTGCGGACGCGAACAGAAGGCCGGGGGGCAGGTGGTCTCGGTGACGTGCCACTGCGGCGGTGCCGAGCGGGTCTTCATGGTCTTGCAACCCCCGGCCCCGAAAATCAAGTACGTCCCGGCTCCCCGTGAATTCGAGCCTGTCGAAGACTACGAACTGGGACCGTTCGAGCGGCCCCCAAGGGTCAGCCGGAGTCCCAAGGGGCGGTTCTCGGGTCCCAAGCTGAGCGATCAGGCGGTGCCCGACATGGGCGTCGAACCGGTCACCGACGCGGGCCCGGGTGAGCCACCCGAGGAGGAGTTTGGCTACATCCCCGGCGGACCCGCCGAGGCGACCGCAACACCGACCGGGCACGAAACGACCGGCCCCGCGAGGACCGAACCGGCGTCTGACCGGACCTCCACCGGTCCGCGCACGGGTGGTGGCGGGCGCCGGGAAAGAGACAGCAACCGTCCCGATCGGAGTCGGAGCGGGGGAGGTCAGCGCTCTCCAGGACGGAGTTTCCCACCGCGCGGCGAAGGGAGTGCGCGCGGTGAACGGGCGCCTCGCCAACCAGCCGCAGGGCGGGGCGAGCGGGGTAATCGGCGGGGCCGCGGCGCGGGAGGTTCGGCGCCACCGGCGGGAGGGGAAGCCGCCCGGTCAGGCCCGCGCGGACCACGTCCGGATCGAGCCCCTGCACCCCCTGTGGCTTCCGAGGGGGCGACCGACCCGGCGCTCGACACCACGCCCAGCCCCGACCTGGAACTCAACTCGGGGAGTCCGGGGGGTGAGCCGGGCGTGAAAAAACCGCGCCGCCGCCGGCGTGGCCG
>CAIUHT010001164.1 GCA_903898975.1 uncultured Planctomycetaceae bacterium | reverse complement strand
GCTGCAGGACTGATCGTCATCGTGGCGGGGGCGGTTGGGTCACTTGGTCAGGAGTTTGTCCCGGAACTGACCAAGACCGAGATGGCCGCCCTGCAGGCCGAGGGACGCAGCCCCGAGGAGATTTCAGCGGAGGTCGAGCAGCGGCAGAAGCGGCAGTTGTCCGAAGGTTATCGACTGGCGTTAGGGGTTGGGGTCGCCGCGGGACTGATCCAGGTCGGTTTTGGCTTGCTCAAAGCGGGCCGACTCGCGAATTTTTTCCCGCTGACCGCGGTTCATGGGATGCTGGCCTCGATTGGGATCATCATCATCTCCAAGCAGATTTATACCGTGTTTGGTCTCGATGCCCCCAAGAGCGCTAAGCCCCTGGAGTTGCTGGCGGGATTGCCGGCGGCCTTGCCCGGGCTCAACCCCGCGATCGCCTTGATCGGCGTCACGAGCCTGGTGATCCTGTTCGGGATGCCCTTGCTTCCCTTTCGCTGGATGAAGCGGATTCCCGCCCAACTGGTGGTGCTGCTCGTAACCATCCCACTCGCGGCCCTGCTCGATCTCGGGCACGATCATCAGTATCAGTTTGGGGCCGCCTCGGCCGACGGCGCTGGCAACTACCAGGTCGGCCCCAGGTTCCTGGTCAGCATCCCCCCGGTCTTGAAGAACCCGGCGGAAGCGTTCGCGTTTCCCGATTTTCGTGGCCTCACATCCCGCACCGGCTGGCTCTACGTGATGATGTTCTCTGTCATCGCCACGCTCGAGTCGGCCCTCAGCGCCAAGGCGATTGAGTTGATCGACCCATGGCGCCGCAAGACCGATCACAATCGCGAGATTCTTGCCTGTGGAATTGCCAATACGCTCTGCGCGTCGGTCGGCGCGTTACCCATGATTTCCGAGATCGTCCGCAGCAAGGCCAATGTCGATAATGGGGCGACGAATCGGCTGTCGAACCTGGTGCACGGCGTGCTCCTGCTGACTTTCGTTCTGCTGGCCCCCAATCTGATCCAGCGGATTCCCCTGGCGGCACTGGGAGCCATGCTGGTCTACACCGGCTTCCGGCTGGCGCATCCCAGGGAGTTCCTGAGCACCTGGAGGGTGGGAGCAGATCAATTGGCGGTCTTCGTCACGACGATCGTGGCGACGCTCGCGACCGACTTGCTGCTGGGAATCGCGATCGGCATGGCCCTCAAGCTGGTCCTGCACGTCTGGTATGCCGGGACCCTGAAAGGGATGTTCCGACACGACGTGGAAATCGCCGAATCGCCCGATGGTTCGGCGGTCGTTCGCGTGCATGGACCGGCCGTGTTCAGCAACTGGCTGGGCCTGGAGAAGGTGCTCTCCAGCTTCGAACCGTCACAGCAAATCACGCTGGATTTGCAGGACGCCCACCTCATTGATCACAGCACGATGCAGCGGCTGGTGGAGCTCGAGACGGAGTCTGCCGCGGCGGGACGGGTCTTTCAAATTCGCGGCCTGGACTCGCATCTCGCCGCGTCGGCCCACCCTGCGGCGACTCGC
>CAIUHT010001163.1 GCA_903898975.1 uncultured Planctomycetaceae bacterium | reverse complement strand
GGGGCTGGGGACGCCGGGGGAGGGTTGCGAAGATCAGGACGAGGGCGACAGTCAGCAGGCCAGCGGCGGCGTAGAACGACGATCTGAGGCCATAGGTCGTGGCGAGCCAGCCAAAGAGGACCGACGCGAAACCGACCCCGGTGCTCAACAGGTTGAGCAGGGCGATATTGGCGCGGACCGACCGGCGGGACGACGCGCTCGCGACGTAATTCGGGAAATAGGCCCCGAAGAGTTCGCCCGCTCCCAGCAGGCCGGCGGTGATCAGGTACCACCAGCCCGTCACCTGCAGAGCCCAGCCCATTCCGACCAGCAGCAACCCGGTGGTCGCCACCAGGGCCGCCCGCGGACCGCGAGTCGCCAGCAGCCATCCCAACGCCAACCCAGTCACCGCCTTGAAACTGAAGCGCAGCAGGTTCTGCAACCCCTGCGTGTCGTCTTCGCTGGCCGCACTGGCGTCGCTGGACGGTGGGGCGTCGCTGGACGGCGGGGCGTTGCTGGCCGGAGGTTCGTTGCCGGTTGTGCTGGCGACTTGCGGCTGCGAGTCGAGCTCCTCGGCGGTTTCACTCGACCGTGTCTGTTCGGAGGAGCGAGTCTCCTGGCTGGCCAGATTGGTCGTGGAGGGGGGCGTCGCGACTCCGGGCGAGGGTGCCAACTGCCCCGCCCGCAACGCCTGCGGCGCGTAGAGCGACACATTGGCGAAGATTGCATTTCCGCCCGAGTAGACCAGCAGGTAGCCAATCGCGGCGAACAGCACGGGGCGATGCCCAAAGAATTCCCGCAGCGAGTGCCAGCCCACGGCGAGACCGGGTCCGGCCTCGGCTGGCTCGGCCGCAGGGAGCACGAAGGTGGCCCCCAACGCCGCCGCCAGCCAGATGAGCGGCGCGGCCCCACCGAACAGCCAGGCGTAATTGAAGGGGAACGCCACTCCCAGCGACCACCCGGTGAGGGGTTCCTTGCCCATCAGCAACTGCTGCAGTACCGAACCCGCGCAGGCGAAGAGCGGCCCCAGCCCGAAGGCGAGTCCCATGGTTCGCCCGCGCAGGGTGCTCGAGGTGCCCCGCCGCACGATTTCCCACATCAGGGTCGCCAGTGTGCCATTGCAGACGCCAAACACGGCACCAAACAGCAGCACGAGCACCAGCACCACATTGCGCGGAGCCCCGAGGCCCAGCCCCAAGCCGACCGCCGCCGAGATGAGCCCCATCAGCGTGAGGGCCCCGACGAGCAGCGGTTTGATCAACCGGGGCTGAGGGAGCAGCCAAGCCACCAGGATGGGGGCCGCCATGCACCACTGGTAAATCGCACCAGGCAGATTCGACAACCCGGCGTCGAATCCCAGGTCACGCACCAGGTTGGCATGCGTCACCCCCACGTAGGTCACGGGGGCGGCGAGGTAGAACAGAAACCAGTACAGGCCGTAGCAGAGCGAGTTCCACCGCTGCTGGCCAAGAGGCAAGGGGCAGTCGTTGAGCGGTGCGGGGGTGGTCGGGTCGGCAGGACCGCTCATCGTGGAGTCCCCCTACGCTCGGGCGGCGTCGAGTCGCCTGCGGCGAAGCCGCTCACGTCACGAGTTCGCGGATCGGGCCCATTTCGGTCAGGTACTGCGGGCGGCCCGCCGAGTCGCGGATCGTCGTCGAACTGACATCGATCCCCAGCCCGTGGTACAGCGTCGCGACCACTTCCTGCATGTGCACCGGCCGGCTCTGGGCCACTTCGCCCAACCGGTTTGTCGAGCCAATCGCCTGTCCCGTCCGCAGCCCCCCGCCCGCCAGCAGGGCACAGCTCACCTGCGGCCAGTGATCGCGACCGGCGTCTTTGTTGACCCGCGGTGTGCGACCGAATTCGCCCCAGGCAATGACGGTGGTGTCTTCGAGCAGGCCCCGCTGCGCGAGATCGTCAATCAGGGCCGAGAACCCCTGGTCGAGCTTCGAACCGTGGTCACGCACCAGGTCGAAATTCGCGCCGTGGCTGTCCCACCGGCCGTACGTCAGCGTCACCACCCGCACCCCCGCCTCGACCAGCCGGCGGGCAATCAGCAGGTGCTCGTTGATGGTTGGGGCGCCGTCGTACTGGTACTTGAACGGCTCTCCCGTGCCATAGCGGGCCCGCACGGCGGGATCTTCTTTCGACAGGTCGAGCGCCTCGAGCAACCGGCTGGAGGTGAGCACGTCAAACGCCTTCGCGGTGAACGAGTCGACCGCCTGGGCCTTCCCCTCGGTGTCCATCAGCCGCTGGTAGGCGTTGAAACTCGCATGCAGTTGCTTGCGGTCATCGAGCCGCTCCAGCGAAATGTCGTTCAGCTTCATGTTCGCCAGCCCGGGCCCG
>CAIUHT010001162.1 GCA_903898975.1 uncultured Planctomycetaceae bacterium | reverse complement strand
TCCCTCCAGCGACGGGTTCTGCGTTTCTGCGTCCGAGTCTTCCCGGCAACGAGCCAGCAGCCTTTGAATCTCCATAGCCTGAACGGCCAGATCCGACAGGAGAGTACACGCCGCCAGTGTCTCTGCCTCCCGCATGGCAAGGCTAAGCGCCGCGACCCGTTGCTCCTCCTCGCCGAGCAAGGCCGCGTTCGTCAGGTCAATCACCAAGCGGTGGCCCCAGGACGGTCGCCAAGCGAAGTAGTTCACCCTGTTTACGCTGAAGAAGTACCGCCAGGAGTGCTCCGTCCAGTCATACCCTGCCGTCGTGAACTGAAGGTGAGCCGCACGCCAGAGGTGAGTGTTGCCGTGATGGGGCTTTCGGTCTGTGGCTTCTTCCCCCTCCTCTTCCACGTCCTCAGGCCCACCAATCTTCACTCGAATGACATCTTTGCCCTCTGGTGAGACGGCGATAAGCTCCGGGCTGAAGCCGTGCGTCCTGAGAATCGACCAGCCTTCATCAGAAACCACAACCTCGTGTGGTGAATCCTCACCTTGTTCCTGCCACCTCTCCCAGAGGACTGAACCCCCGCCTTTCCTTGAGAGGCAGGAATCAAGCGAATTGCTGGTGGTTTCCACCAGTTGATACCGAAAGTCACTTTGGTGTTGGCGGTACTTAAAAGGTAACTCGTCGTCAGAGGGCGTTCTGCCGTCGCGGTGGTTAATCGTCCCGTTGTGCGGAGAGCGTGCTTCCAAGGTGTACTTGCCGTTCGGAGACGTGGCCTCGCAGTCAGCGTATAAAATGACGGTCATCGGCTACTCCCTCACCGGGGACACGTGGGTTTGATGCACCGCAACTGCACCGAACCCTATGAAACGAACCGCATTCCAGGAAAAATCCAGCCGACTCTGATTTGTCGTTAACGCCGCAACGGTAATCGGTTGCGGCAAAAAATCCTACCGATCAATTTCGCCCATGACGATGTCGAGCGACCCCACGATGGCGGGGATATCGGCGATCAGGCAGCCCTCGCACAGTTTCTCTGTGACCGACAAATTGCAGAAGCTGGAGCTCTTCGCCCGGGCCCGGAACGGATTGTTCGCGTCGACCCCGACCAGGTAGAAACCCATCTGCCCCCGCGGACACTCGGTCTCGAGATACACCTCTTTCCGCGGAAGCTTGGTCGCCTGCTTGAAGGGGATGCGGTGGGTTCCCTCGGCGGTCGGGTACTTCTCAATCGCCTGGCGGACCAGTCGAATCGCCTGCACCACTTCCATCATCCGCACGTAGAACCGGCACCAGTTGTCTCCCAGCACCGCTTCAGGTGGGGCGACAGCGAACGGGGCGACCGGGATGTCAAACTGGTAGCCCTGGTACATCCGGGTGTAAATCGGCTCACCGTCCCGTCGCAGGTCGTGGTCGACGCCACTTCCCCGCAAGACCGGGCCCGTGCAGCCAAAGTCGATCGCCGTCTCGCGGTCCATGATCCCCAGGCCGGCGGTCCGCTTGATGAAGATCTGGTTCTCGGTCAGCAGCGTGTGGTACTCGGGAATCCGCTTCTCGAGCCAGTTGAGGAACCGCAGGCAGGCGTCGATCCAAGACAGTTGCAGCGTGGGCTTTTCGCCTGTCAGTTGCGCCAGTCCGGGAGGAATCGTGATCTTCGCGGGGAGATCGTGCGTGACTCCACCGGGAACGATGTAGCTGTAAGTCAGCCGGGCGCCGCACAGTTCTTCGAACAGGTCGAGAATGATTTCCCGTTCGCGAAACGCGTACAGGAACGGGCTGAATGTCCCCAGGTCCAGGCCATAGGCCCCCATGCCCACCAGGTGGCTCGCGACCCGGCCCAACTCGGCGATCATCACCCGCAGCACCTGCGCCTTCGCGGGGACCTCGACTCCCATCAGCTTCTCGGCGGCCAGTGACAGCCCGAGGTTCATGTTCATCCCGGCCAGGTAGTCCATCCGGTCGGTGTAGGGAATCCACTGCGGGAGCGAGAGATTCTCGCCAATCTTCTCGGCACAGCGATGCAGGTAGCCCAAGTGGGGAATGACCTGCGAGACCACTTCGCCGTCGGTCCGCAGCAGCAGCCGGAGCACCCCGTGGGTGCTGGGATGCTGAGGCCCCATGTTGACCAGCATCTCATCGGTACGGACATCGAACTCGATGACGCGGGGGTCTTCCAGGTGCAGCGACATGGGACTTTTGGCTGAGAAGGGGGAGTTCGGTCGGAATGCGGCAGTGTTTGCGGGCTGAGGCGGTTCCCAGGGACCTAGCGGGCGCGAATCCCGTGGTATTCAAGCGGGAACTCATAATCTTTCCGCAGCGGATGCCCCTGCCAGTCTTCTGAGCAGAGAATCCGACGCAGGTCGGGGTGTCCGACAAAGTCGATGCCCACCAGGTCGAACGCTTCGCGCTCGTGCCAGTCGGCGACGGCCCAGACTGACGAGACGGTCGGGATCTGCGGCAGTTGCCCGGCGACACCGTCGCGCCACCGGGGAGACTTGACCTTCAGGATCGCGTGGTGCTTGTGGCGGTAGCTGTAGAGGTGATAGACGACCTCGATCCGAGGATCGCCCAGCTTGGCCTGCTTCTTGGCGTCGGCGTCGAACCAGTCGGTCGCCGTGAGATTGTTCAGGGCGTCAAAGGCGAGGGCCGGGTCGGACTTCAGGAAGCGGGCGACATCGGCGATCGCGTCGACCGACACCTCGATCCAGGGGTCGGGATTCTCGAAATTCTGGCCCGTAATCTGGCTGCCGAACTTCTCGACGAGACGGGAGTTGATCTCTTGGATGTTCATGGAGAACGATGCGGAAAGTGGGTTCGCCGGGTGGTTGGGGAGAACCGCAGTGTGAGGGAACCGCAGAGTGGTTATCGAAAACGCGACCGCGACGGGTGGCTAGGCCACGGTCTCGAGCGGACGCGGGGCGGAGGTGGCTGTGCCGGTCGAGTCGCGGCGAGTGGCCCCGGACACCCGGGCCCGGGTGACTGCACGCACCCAGTCGAGATCGCCGCGCTTCCAGACGTAGGCGAATGCGACCAGCAGGATCGCGAAGAACACCAGGATGTCGCTGAGCCCCAGCCAGGCGATCCGTTCGGCGGTCGCGGGGTCGATCACGTTCTCGACGGGAATGGTCCCCGGAGCGTAGTTGAGCAGTTTCTCGGAAAGCTGGGTGCGGGCCGCTTCGCTGGTGCGGGGATCGAGCAGGGTGGTGGCCCCACCAAAGACGGTCGCCCAGGGAAAGAAGAAGGCGACTTCAACGTCGAAGATGATGAACAGCAGGGCGACGACGTAGAACCGGAGATCGAACTGGATGTACGCCGAGCCGATCGTCGGTTCGCCGCATTCGTAGGCGGCGAGCTTTTCTTCGGATGGGTTGCGAGGGCGAACGAACCAGCCGGCGATGAGGGGGAGCATCAGGAAGACGACACCAATTGCGGAAAACAGCAGCAAGTGGGCCACAAGGTCGGTCATTGGTCGTCTCCCGCTCTCTCGCAGTCAGAATCATCCGCGAGGGCCGACCTGCCGGTCAGTGACAGCCGCTCGCACTCAGCAATCTCGCATCGCACCAGGGACTGGCCCGGCGGTTGGAATGATTTCCGACCCCGGTGGCCAGCCCGCTCCTCGCTTCAGTTCCCACCGGCGGGTGGAGTCCCGGGAGCGGGAGGAGTTCCTTTCGACTTGCGGCCACCACGGGGCCGGGTGGGGCCCGATTCCGCCAGCAGTGACTGCCGGCCCTGGAACCCCGCGTCAAGTTCGTGCCAGTGGGCGATCTCATCTTCGCCCAGCATCCAGCAAAGATAGACTTCCCGTCCATCCATCCGGGCGTAGTAGTCGATCAGCCCGATCTGGGGATCCTTGAGTTCGATGCCCAGCTTCGACAGTTCCGACTCGAAACCGGCCAGTTCGTCGAGTTCCCGATCGAGGTCGGCTTCCGTCTGCTGCAGTTCTTCGCTGTAGGGGTCTTCGACCGTCTCGCGACTTTTCTTGCCCCGACGAATGCGGTCGAGGCGCTGGCGACGTTCGACGATCGCGCGGTACTTCTCGACGATGTCGCCAACGATGGCACGAACGTAGGGGAGCGTTTTGTTCGCTTGTTCGACCGTGTAGTACTTGCGCTCCGCACTGTCAGACATGGTTCCACCCGCAGACATGCTACCACCCGCCCCGTTCTGGCCGCCGCGTTGTATTCAGCCTTGAGAGAACCACCCGCCGACAGAGACGCACCCCAGACATCCGTTCGCACCGCCCACGCCCCGCTTTCAGGCGTCCTGACCGTTCGCCGCCTGGAAGGGACTTGGTTCGCCCTTGATCCAGACCGGCTGATACAGGACCTTCGACTCGGCGACCGCGGTCGGATTGAGGCTGGTCTGGCCCCAGGCGACTTCGAGCGGCAGCTTGGCGTAGTCGACAATGCACCCGTCGCGGCTGTAGCAGCTGAGGTCGAAGTTCGAACCCATGAAGATGCAGTCGACCGGGCACGGTTCGACGCAGAGCGCGCAGAACATGCACTTGGTGTAGTCGATGGTGAAGCCGTTGAGCCGGAACCCCTTGCCGACGGGCGCCTTCTCTTTGTCGATGTAGATGCAGTCAACCGGGCAGGCGGCGGCGCACTTGTCGCAGCCGATGCAGGTTGTGAGATCGTAGCGGTGGAAGCCGCGATACCGCGCCTTCACGGGCACGGGGACCTCGGGATACTCGTAGACCTCGGTGAAGGTCTTCCGCTGGTAAGTCTTGAACATCGTCAGCAGCGTGACCCACATGCCCTGGATCAGGGTGCTGACAGCCGTGTAGACGTTGCGAAACCACTCGATCATGACACTCTCGGGAACCGTCTGTGGGCGGTCTGAATCTCAGTGGGAAAGTATAGGAAAGCCAGCCGGGGTCGCAAGTGACCACGCGGGAACCCGGGAGAAGTTCCATAGAGTTCGCGGGCTGACGGGGAGCGGTAAAAACAGTCCGGGCGGGGCCCTGAGGAACCCCGCCCGGAAAGTCATTCAGAACTCAGATTTCTGCGGTCTGGCTTCGTGGAGTTGTCCCCGCGAGGTTGGCCCCGCGAGGTGAGCCAGGCCTGCGGAATGTTTCAGACCACCCGCGTGCTGCCGGGGATGGCGATGGCGTAGTGCCCGTCGCCATTGGGCATGCTGGGGGGGTTCTCGTCGAAGTTGTAATTCTTCGGCTGGAGGCTGATCTCGGAGGCCAGCGCATCCTTCCATTCGACCACCTTGCCCGAGTAGGTGGCCATGCGTCCCAGGATCGAGGTCATCGAGCTGAGAGCCCCGTATTCGGCTTCGTTGATCGGCTTGCCGGCCCGGATGCTGGCGAACAGATCGTCGTGCTCGACCTGGTAGGGGTTGGCCGGGCGGCTGCCCTTGGCGGGTTGATACCGCCAATCGGGTTGCCCGTTCATGCGGATCAGCCCGGCGGAGATGTCGGACGAACCCTTGGTTCCCTGGGCGTGCTCCGAGACGCTCGACCAGCAGCCTTCAATGTGGCGGCACTGGCTGAACAGCCGGCTGCCATCGGCGTATTCGAACTCGACCGCGTGGTGGTCGAAAATCTCGCCGAATTTCTTGTCGGTGCGGACCTGGCGGCCCCCCATGCCCGAGGCGCGGACGGGGTACCCGTTCTTGAGCCAGTTGATCACATCCAGGTTGTGGATGTGCTGCTCGCAGATGTGGTCGCCGCACAGCCAGTTGAAGTAGTACCAGTTCCGCATCTGGTAGGTCATCTCGCTCATGCCGGGCTGGCGATCGATCACCCACACGCCGCGGTCATTCCAGTAGGCCCGCATGGTGTGAATGTCGCCAATGGCGCCATCCTGCAGCTTCTTGATGGTCTCGATGTACGAGGCCTGGTGGTGCCGCTGCAGGCCCACCCCG
>CAIUHT010001161.1 GCA_903898975.1 uncultured Planctomycetaceae bacterium | reverse complement strand
TTCTCGGGAGCATCAGGCCCGGCGAGTTGCCCCGCCGCCGCGAGGGCGTCGCGGTAGTTGATCGCGGTCTCGTACCGGTGATGCCCGTCGGCGATGAAGACCGGCCGGTCGTGCAGCAGGTCGCGGACCGCCTGGATGGCGGCATGGTCGGTGACCGCCCACAGGCGATGCCGCACCCCCAGGTGATCAACCGCCTCCAGCGGAGGCCGCCGGGCGATGTCCATTTCGAGGGGCCGCTGCACCGCTCCGTCAGCATCCGGGAACAGGCCAAAAATTGGCGAGAGGTTGGTCCGGGTCGCCTGCAGCAGTTTCAGGCGGTCGGCCTTGGGCCCCGACATCGTCTGCTCGTGTGGATAGACCTTTCCTTCGCCGAACCGCTCCAGCCGAATCCGCCCCAGGAACCCCCGCCGGGTGTACGACTCTCCCTCCCAGTCAAAGACCTGGTGATAGACGTACAGGGCGTCGTCAGCCTCCTGCATCAGCACTCCCTGCTTCCGCCAGTTGGCCAGGAACGCCGCGGCGCGGTCGTACTTGCGATCGGGATTCTCGTCCCCCGGCTCATCGCGGTTGAGTTCCAGGCGGATCACATTGCAGGGATGCCGCTCGTAAAGCTGCGTCTGAAATCCGGGATCGATCACGTCATACGGGGGGCAGGTCACATCCGACAGATCGCCCACCTGGGCCACATCGTAACGCAGACCACGAAACGGAAAGACTTGAGCCATGATTCAACAGCAATCACCACAGGACAGAAATCACGAGGACCGGGCAGCACCCGGTTGCCGGACCACCAAGGCCGACTCTCACACCCGAACGGGCCTCCCCGCCCGGGCCGCCTCACAAAACCTGAGCATCAACTCCGGGTCCTTGACCCCCGGCGCGGTCTCCACGCCACTGGCCACATCGACCCCGTCGGGGTGCACGACCGACACCGCCTCGGCGACATTTGCGGGGTTGAGTCCCCCCGCCAGGATCAGCCGGGGGCGAGCGGCCAACCCCCAGTCGCGGGCCAGGCGCGGCCAATCGACCCGATTCCCCGTCCCCCCCGTGCGGGCACCCGCCCTCGGGCCATCGACGAGGATACCCCAGGGTTCGACCCCCGTCGCCGACAACTCGCCCAGCTGGGGGGCCAGCGGGGCCAACCCGAGGTCGCTCCAGTTGAAGCTCCGCAGCAATGGAAACTCCCGGGCCACCAGGGTGGCCTCGGCCACACTCTCATCACCGTGCAGCTGCACCAGCCGCAGTCCACACGCCCGCGCTGTCGCCAGCACAAACTCCACCGGTTGATTGCAGAACAGCCCCACGGGCGTGACCGTGGCCGGCAGCAGCGCGACGAGGTGGCGGGCCTGCTCGACCGTCACGCACCGCGGACTCCCCGAGACAAAATTGAATCCGACGGCATCCGCCCCGGCGACGACCGCGCCCCGCAACGCCAGCTCATCGCGGATTCCGCAGATCTTGATCCACACGCAGCGGTCCTCAAAAAACTCGTGGCCTGGGAAAACTCGTGCCCTGGGGAAAACTCGTGGCCTGGATTCGTGGCCTGGGTCAGCAGTCACAGGGAGTAAAGTCGATGCTCAAGCTCGGGACCGGGGTGGAACCGGGACGATGGGCACCGCACACACCTCGGCCGCCAACTCGTCCAGGGCGGCCCCCGTCACATCGGTCGCCGCACCCGCCACCGGTCAGCCTGCGAGCCGATCCATGGGGGACGAACGGGGCCTCTCCGACCGGCACTTTCACACTGCCGATCAAGTCGGCAGCGGGCGGTTGTCAGCCAGCGGCCGATCTTACCAGAACCCCCGCCGACGATGTTCGCTGTAACACTGCAACGCGTCCTGGATGATGGGAATGGTCTGTTCGGCAGGGGCCATTTCATCGACCTCGACCGCCTTCCCTTCCAGTTGCTTGTAGTCCTGGAAAAAGCGTCGGAGCATGGTCAGCCGGTGTTGAGGCAGCTCATTCGCCTGTCGAAAGCCGTTGAACTCGGGGTCGTGCACGGCGACTGCCAGCACCTTGTGGTCTTTCTTCCCCGAGTCGATCATCGTCATCAGGCCGATGGCGCGGGCCTTGACGAGCGTCAGCGGGACCACCGCCTCCTGGCAGAGCACCAGCACATCGAGCGGGTCGTCATCCTGCGCCAGGGTCTGCGGGATGAACCCGTAGTTCGCCGGGTAATACACCGCCGAGTACAGCACCCGGTCCAGCTTCAGCAACCCCGTGCGCTTGTCGAGCTCGTACTTCACGCTCGAGCCCATGGGAATCTCAATCACCACGTGAAACTCCCCGGGGAGGTTCTCGCCGGGTGTCACGTCGTGCCAGGGATGAATCATTCGAGACTGACCAGTTCGTTGAGACGGTCGACGACCGGCTCAATCGACATAAAGAAACTCGTTGCTGTTGAACACCACCCGGCCCAGTGCGGGCAGGCCATGCTGCGTGGTGAACTGGATCAGCGGTTCCAGTTCCTCGGCGGAGGGAGTGCGGCCCCAGGCGAGTTCGCACACCCGCCGGACCTGGGCACGGGCATCGCCCCCCACCTCGGCCCGAGCCCGCTCCGCCAGCCGCTCTGCCATCCTTAGTGTAAAGGAATTGTTGAGCAATGCCAGCGCCTGCAGCGGAGTGGTGGTGACCGCTCGCCGCGGGGCGGTGGTGGAAGGATCGGGACAATCAAACACATCGAGGAACTCGCTCCGACCCGAGCGAACCCAGGTGCGATACAGCGTCCGCCGCTGGAATTCGGGCCCCTCGGGGTCCAGCATCTCGTAGAACTGGGAATTGAAGGTGAACGTGCGGAAGTCCTGAAAACCTGGTCCCCCCATCGCGGGATTCAACTCTCCCGAAACCGCCAGCATCGCATCGCGGACACTTTCCGCATCCAGCCGCCGGGGAGGGTACCGCCACAACCAGCGATTCCCGGCATCCGCGGCCAACGCCTCTTCGCGGCCAGCCGAAGACTGCTGCCACGTCGCCGACTGCACAATCAACCGCTGCAGATGCTTCAGGCTGAAAGGGCGCGGGGCCGGCTCCCCCGGCCCGGCAGGGACCTGCGGATCGACCAGCTCGGCGGCCAGCCAGTCGAGCAGCTTGGGATGACTGGGACGGGCCCCATTGAACCCCAGGTCGTTTGGCGTCTCGACCAGCCCCACCCCAAAGTGATGATGCCACAGGCGGTTCACAATCGCCCGCGCGAACAGCGGATTCGCCGGCGATGTCAGCCAGGCCGCCAGTTGCTTGCGCCGCTCCTCCTCGGGGGCATCAACCGGCAACTCGAACGCTGGCAGGTGCGGAGCCAGTGCTCGCAGGCCCCCCGCAGCCAACACTTCTCCCCGCTGCTCGGGATTCCCGCGCTCCAGCAGGTGCGTTGGCTCGGCTGGCTTGGGCGACACCGCATACACCCGGCCCGCCTTCCACAGTCCCAACTCGGTATTCGCCAGCGACACCCCCCGCAAACGCTGGCGATACTCCTCCCGCTGGGCGGGGTTCAACTCGGCCCACAACTCAGACGAGGTCACCTCGGTGCTGAAGGTCCCTGCCAGCCGCGCCACCTCGGCGGGTGAGAGTGCCCGCGAGAAGAGCATCGCCCGGTCGATCGACCCCCGCAGTTGCCGATTCCCCCCGGGAGGACTGTGCCGCAGGCCAAACAACACCTGCGCCCCCTCCTTCTCGAACGTCGCCAGCGAGTCGGCCTGATAGGGGGTCCCATACGGGCGGCCGTTGCGGTACGCGGTGATGGTTCTGTCGGCACCGTAGACAAGGGTCAACTGCACCAGGACGTCGGGGGCCGCCGTTTCCACAGGGGCCTGAAAACTCCGGCTCCGCACAAAGCCATTGCTCCCCGCCATCCACTGCCCCGCCTCCCGCTCGCCGAACACGATGGCGTCAAAAATCGCCCCACTGGGAGACTGCACCGACATGGCGGCTCCTCCCTGCTGCGACAGGTTGTCGAGCGCGACCCAGACGGCGAGTGTCTTGGCCCCCAGGTCGGTCGCCAGCGGCGCCGTGATGACCTGGCAGCCTTCCGAGCCATCCAGCACCAGCCTGCCCCCGACCAGTTTCGCGGTGCCTTGGGCAGTGCCGTGCAGTTCCCCCTCGGCGTCCCGCAGATCGTCATTGAACTCCCAGCGGGCGAGAGGGACCGGTGCGGGCTCGGGGTCGACGCGCTCTTTGCGACGGGCCACGATCGCCTCGCGGAACGGCCGCTCCCAGGCGACCAGCGCCTCGCGTTGACGGGTGATTTCTGCCTCGAGTTCGGCCAGGCGGGGCCCATCGGCGGTCGCTGCGGCCGCCGACCGTGCGTCGCGTTCCCCATGGCGAACCCCTGCCAGGGCCGCCGCCAGGCGGTAGTACTCGACCTGCGAGACCGGATCAAACTTGTGGTCGTGACAGCGGGCACAGTTGACGGTCAGCCCGAGGAAGCTCTGGGCCACCGTCCCGATCACATCCTCAAGTTCATCCTGCCGGACCACCCGCCGCATGACCTGGCTCTGCTGACTCTGCCCGACTTCATCCCAGGGAGCGGCCACGAGGAATCCCGTGGCGATCACCGCCCGCGGATCATCGGGTCGCAGCACGTCGCCGGCGACCTGCCAGCGGACGAACTCGTCGTAGGGGAGGTCCGAATTGAGCGCCCACACCACCCAGTCACGGTAGTTCCACGAGGTGGTCCGCAGCTTGTCGCGTTCGAACCCCTGGCTCTCGCCAAAGCGGACCAGGTCGAGCCAGTGCCGGCCCCATCGCTCTCCGTATTCAGGTCGGGCGAGCAGTTCCTCGACGATGTCGTTCCAGGCCTTGGGGTCGGCATCCGCCCGCCGCCACGCCTCTTCGGGAGCGGGGAGCCCCAGCAGAACCTGCCAGGCCCGCCGCACCAGTGTCCGCTGATCGGCACGGGGGGCACCCTGCAGGCCCCGCTCGGCCCGTGTCGCGGCGATGAACTGATCAATCGGATTCTGAACCACGCTCCCCGGGGGGGCGGGAGGAGGGGTCGGTCGACGGACCGGTTGCAGACTCCAGAAGTCGTATCCGGCCCGGCTCTCGCTGCTGAACTGGAAGCGATCGATGGGGGTGGTTCCCCACACCGCTCCACCGGCGACCCAGCTTGCGATGAGTTGCCGCTCCGCTTCGGGCAATCCCCCCTTGGGGGGCATCTCACCCGCTGCAACCCGCTCGCCCAACAGGCTCTCTGCGCCACTCTTCTCGGGCAATGCCGGGCCACTGTCGCCCCCCTTGCGGGCGGCTGATTCGCTGGTCAGGTCAAGCCCGCCCCGCTTTTCCGCCGTATTGTGACATTCGAGACACCGCCGGGCCAACAGGGGGGCGATTTCGCGATCAAAACCTCCCCCCACCGCGGCCTCGTCCCGCTGTTCGGCCGGTCTGGCAGGGGCTGGAGCGGCGGCCTCCTGTCGAGATGCGGCGGGCGACTCGCGCGGCCGCTCGCTGGCGGTGGCGGCCTGCCCGCTGGGCAACGAGCCGCTGTGAAAGGGGCCGCAGAACAAAGAGGCCGTGCAGAGCGCGAGCACAACAAACCTCGCGGCGCCGCGCCCCCTCTGGGCCCAACCAGCCCTTCCAGCCGTGACCCCGGGTGGGAGGCGAGACGCCCCCCCCGACTGTGAACCCGACTGCGCGCCGCAGGCGACCGACATGCCGATCGTCTCTTCGGGAACGGAGCCTGAGCCGGAACGCGGCGAGTTTGCCCACCACGAAATGCCACGTCGAACCGAGTTGGACCAGCGGGCTTCCCCAGCGGGAGCGTCCCGCTCTAACGCTTGGTTCCAGGCAGCGGCGCGGGATTCCCCCGGCGACTTACAGCGATTGCAGGGCATGCGACAACTCGGTGAGAAATCGGTCGACGTCGGCGGCGGTGTTGTAACCGTGCCACGCCGCGCGGATCCGCCCGGCGTGATACATGAGGTGCACGTCCCGCGCCCGGAGTCGGCGGTTCAGTTCCTCGGCACGCGGGTGACGGAACGCGACAATCCCGGCCACCGCCCCGGCATCGCGGGGCGTGATCAATTCCACGGGGAGCCGCGCCAGCCCCTCGAGGCACTGGGCCACCAGTGGGTCGGCCGCCGCGGCG
>CAIUHT010001160.1 GCA_903898975.1 uncultured Planctomycetaceae bacterium | reverse complement strand
CACCTTGTCGCCCAGCTTGTTCATCGCCTCGTGCGTCGGGCCGATGAACTCGATTTTGCAGCTGCGGCAGACCTCGGCGAAGTGGGCGTTCTCGGCGAGAAAGCCGTAGCCCGGGTGAATCGCCTGCACGTTGCCAATCTCGGCGGCACTGATGATCCGGTTGATCATCAGGTAGCTCTCGGTCGAGGGCCGGCCACCGATGCAGTAGGCCTCGTCGGCCAGTTCGAGATAGTGGGCTCCGCGGTCGGCCTCGCTGAACACGGCCACTGTTTCGATGCCGAGTTCCTTGCACGCGCGAATGATCCGCAGCGCAATCTCTCCCCGGTTCGCCACCAACACTCGTTGAAACATTCTGCCTCGCCCCGTTGATTCGGTTGCCAAGCCCTCCGGGGCCCGGACCGCCCCGCCCGCCCCGAACTGTGACTCACATCTCTTCTGCAGCGGGTGGCTCGACCAAGCGTCTGCCGAGTCCACCCGCCTTCCGCCCAGAACTTCACTCCCCGAGTCCAGACTCGAGTTTTACAGCTCGCGCCCCGGTCTGAACCCACTGTTACGAGCGGGCCCGCCTGGTCCGCAGACCGTGCCCCCCGTGGCGCCTCGGCGCCCAGGGAGAACGGGGTCGCCGAATGCAGATCGGGGTGGCCACTCTCCGTTGTCAGCCGGGCTGACCCCGACAGCGTGCACCAGCAGCTCAAGCCGCCGTTACTTGATCCGGAACAGGGGCTGCCCGAAATCCACCGGATCGCCGTTCTTCACCAGGATCTCGGCGATCGTGCCCGACACGTCGGCGGTGATCTGGTTGAAAACCTTCATCGCCTCGATGATGCAGACAACCGTCTCGGGAGTGACCTTCGAGCCGACGGTGACAAATGGCTTTTCGCCCGGTGCCGCCGACTCGTAGTAGGTGCCTACCGTTGGGCTCTTGATGGCGGGGAGTTCCGCCGCGGGAGGCGCGGCGGGAGCCGCCCCACCCGGAGCCCCCGCGGCCGGCGGACCCGGAGGCGGATAGCCCGGGACCGGGAACGGGGGAGCAGGGTAGTTGGGTGGGTAGGGGGGGGCGAACGCCGGGGGAAACATGGGGGGCGGTGCTGCGGGCACAGGCCCGGCCGGATTGCCCCGCTTGAGTTTCCAGTGCTGGGCGCCGCTCTGCAAATCGACCTCGGTCAGCCCGTGCTGCTCCATCAGGGTGACCAGCTCGCGCAGTTTGCCCAAGTCGAAGGGATGCTCGCTTTTGGAATCGGACACGCTCATGGCTTCCGTCGCTGTAAACACAAACCCCGACGAACTTTCCGGGGACTGACGGACTCTAATTTCGAGCCGCGATCACGTCAAGGGAAGCCCCGTCACGGGACCGTGCGGTCGGTCGTCTGCCACGCAGGAAAAACTCCTTTCACGGGCACCTCCTGTCCGCCCCGAATCACCCGCCATTCCATCGGGTCGCCCGGCTGGTACCGCCCCAGTAAATTCGACTTAAACTGTTCGAGGCTTTTGACTTGGCGATCGTCCTCAATGGCGATGATCAGATCGCCCTTCTGCAATCCCAGGGCCTGGGCCACCCCGCCCGACTGGCCTCGAATCGAGACCACCTTCAGCGCCAGTGTCTCCAGGGGGAGGCCCTGTTCCCGCCGCTCCTCAGCCCCCAGCGAGTAGCCCAGGAACCCCCACACCACGGGATAGCTCCGGAGCGACTTCCGCCAGCTGACATCCCCCCGCTTCCAGCCCGCCCCCAGGGCCAGCGTCAACGCGACTGGGGCCGGGGACTCTCCGGCAGAAGCCCCGCTCTTCGGGGCCCGCAGCACCTCGAGCGACAGGTCTCCCGCTTTCGGGGCGTGGTGCAGCGTCCAGCGAAAATCGTCTTCCGACCGGATGGGGTTCCCCCCGGAACGCAGCAGCACATCTCCGGGCTCAATTCCCGCCCGTGCCGCAGGACTCTCTGCCTGCACCCCCGCCACCCGGTACCCGTGCTCGCGGTCGAACTCGATCCCGACGTTTTCGGGCAGGGGAAATGGAAACAGCAGGCCGGTGTCGAACGCCCCGTCGGCGAACGACTGCAGCAGTCGATACTCCTGCACCTGGTGACAGTGCAGGCAGCCCGAATGGTGCTGCTTTAATAAGGGAAAGTCGGTCGGGAGCCGGCGTTGCGACGGCACCCTGCGGAGTACCGACAGGTCGGTCTGAAGAGCAGCGGGGGTTACGCCCGCCTCCGCAACCGGCTTCGAACCTGGGGTGGGGACAAGTTTGGGGGCCGGTTTTGGTCCCGCTTCCGGTTTCTCGCCGGGATCGCCTCCGGCGGCGGGCCGGCGGGCGTGGTCCTGCAGCACCGCCTCCATCGTCTGGGTGAGCGACTTGAGCGACAGCCGCGACTCGGGTGAACTGGCGTCCCGACCACCGTAGCTGGAGTAGACGTTCAGGTCAGCGTCGAGGAAGAAGGCCTGCCAGGTGTTGTCGTAATCAAAGTCAAATCGGCCCAGGTCGATGCCGTTCATCTGCGTCAAACGGACGCAGACAAACCGCTCTCGAAGGGTGGCGATCCCGGGGTCCTGATGAGCAACCTGCCCATCCCAAATCCAGCACTCGGGTCACCTGACGCAGCGGAAGACCACGAAGATGGGCTTGCCGGTCGCACGCGCCTGTTTCACTCCCTCGGCCAACGAGTCGCTCCAACCGACCGCAGCCGACGCCTGGAGGGGCGAGAGCGCCAGCAGTGTTCCCAGCCAGAACAGCGACAGCGCCGGCAGCAGGCGACCAGGACGGGCCAACGGGCGAGGCAGTGGGCTGGGCATGAGAACGACCTGCGCGAGGGGGCAAGGGCGAGAGAGTGAAGAACGGGAACCGGTCTCCAGCGCGGCCGGCGGCTTGGACAATCATGTCGAAAACCACAGGCGACCAGCCGGGAGCGGATCGGTTCGTCATCGTACCGCCCGGGCACAACCCCCGCCACCACCCGCAACGCAGGTGCCGAATGACAGCGTGACGAGGATTGTTGATCAATCGAGCAGCGGATCGCGTGACCGTTGGCTCCTCCCAGCGGCCCCGTTCACGCCTCGAGGACCGACTCGACGTTGGGCTCCTTCAGAATCGAGGAGCCGCCTTGGGCCAGGTGCCGAGTCGACGCGTATTGAATCGAGAGCGGTTGGTGGCCACGTGTCTGCTGCTGCTTTCGGGCCGATCAGGGCTGTGCTGCTCGGCCCCCAGTGACTTTTGGACAGGGCGAGCTGTCCGTGGTGGATCCCGACCCGCTCACAGGGGAGGGTGGTTTTCTCGCGTCAATCCGGGTGCGCCGCGCGCGAGTTCCTCATCAACCGCCCCCGCAGGCTTCATTTTGGCACGGGCCGTCGCGGGAAAGATGGCTTCCGTCGCTGGTTGGGTTTGAAGGTCCGGGCAGGCCCGGGGGGCAAACACGATCGTCTTCCTCGTGGCCCCAGCCTGCCACCCCGCGCCACACTACCACCGGAATAGACAACCAATCACAATGCCTCGCACGCGTACCGCTTCGGTCGGACGTCGGCCCGTTGGCCACTCCGAGGGCCGCACAGCCCTGGTGCCGGTGGCCCGGCGTGGGCGCTGGTCTGCACCCTTCCATTCTCTCCGTTCAACCCTTTCAGTACGGCATTCCCCATCATGATTTGCGTGAGCCTGGGTCGGTCGCGGCACAAGATGATGATCGCCGAACACCAGGCCCTCGCCAAGAAGGGGGCCCAGTTGGTCGAACTGCGGCTGGACTGGCTGGGCAACCCCCCCGAGCTGGGCCGCCTGCTGAAGGATCGCCCCACGCCGGTCGTCGTGACCTGTCGCCGCGGGCAAGACAAAGGGCTCTGGAAGTTCAGCGAAGAACAGCGGCAGACCTTGTTGCGTTCCGCGATTGTCGCGGGGGTCGACTACGTCGATCTCGAAGAAGATGTCGCCCAGACCATTCGTCGCTATGGCACGACCAAGCGGATCGTCAGCCATCACGACTTTGAACAGACTCCCGAGAACCTGGAAGAGATTCACGCCCGGTTGGCGAAACTCGATCCCGACATCGTCAAGCTGGTGACGCTGGCGAAGACCCCGGCCGACAACATCCGCATGCTGCAACTGGTGCAGTCGGCCCGCGTCCCCACCATTGGCTTCTGTATGGGCGACCTGGGGGTCTGGAGTCGGGTGTTGTGCGCGAAGTATGGTTCACCCTTCACGTATGCCACGTTCTCAAGCGAGCGGCAACTGGCGCCGGGGCAGTTGACCTTCGAGGACATGCGGGATGTCTTCCATTTCGATCAGATCAACGCCCAGACCGAGGTCCTCGCGGTGGT
>CAIUHT010001159.1 GCA_903898975.1 uncultured Planctomycetaceae bacterium | reverse complement strand
GATTCGAGGTGGTCTTCACGTACACGCCGTCGGGCTCGAAAGCGGCCGATGGAATTGCCTTCGCGTTCCAGAACGAGGGGCCGCTGGCCCTCGGAGGCGTGGGAGGCTTACTGGGCTACGTCGGAATCACGGGCAATACCGCCGCCTACCAGATGAACATTTACAACGGTCACACGATTGGGACCGCCTTTGTCACGAACAACACGAGCGGAACCTACTCCACCACGGGGAACGTCAATATTGCCTCGGGCGATCCGATCAATGTCAAGCTGGTTTACAATCCGCTGACGCAGACGCTGGTCGAGACACTGACCGACAGCATCTCGGGCGCGACGTACACCACCACGCACAGCGGGGTCAATCTCGCGGCGACCTTGGGCGAGTCGTGTTTTGTCGGGTTCACGGGGGGCGACGGTGGCGCGACCTCGATTCAGACCATCACCAACTTCCAGCTCAAGTCTGATCAGACGACTCCCTGGTCGCCAGCCACAACCACCCTGACTCTCAACGGCTTCTCGAATTTCACCGGGGTGAACACCACGCTGCCGAGCGGCGGGGCCACAGCGACCCTGACCAACGGGACCGCGAACATTGCGGCCGCGGTCTGGAAGAACACACCGCTCGACCTGACCAACGGGTTTGCAATTGGCTTTGTGTACCAGGCGTCGGGCAACAGGGCGGCGGATGGCATCGCCTGCGTGTTCCAGACCGAAGGGCTGAACGCGGTGGGTGAGGTTGGGGGGGGGCTGGGGTATGTGGGCATCACCGGCAACACCGCCGCCTACCAGATGAACCTCTACAACTACTTCGGGGTGGGGACGAGTTTTGTGACGACGAACACGTCGGGCACTTATTCTCCGACTGGCGGAGTGAACATCGCAAGTGGCGACCCGATCCAGGTGCAACTGGTCTACAACCCGCTGCAGAAGGTGCTGGTCGAGACCCTGACCGATAAGAACACGAACGTGGTTTACACGGCGACTCACGCCGGCATTGACCTGGCTGCCACGCTGGGGGCCACGGAGTGCTACGTTGGATTCACCGGTGGCTCGGGTGGGGACACCGCGATCCAGACCATCTCGGACCTGGTGATTGCGCTTCCCTCGTCACTGGTCGCGCCGGTCAACAGCCTGATGGCGCAGGCCGCGGTCAGCGTCACGCTCCCTGAGGGATCGGCCCTGGCCCAGTTCGTCACGGTCGACGGGTCGGTATCGATCGTGTCTGTCACCAACAAGTTTGGCAACAACGGGAGTGGTCCCCCCTGGGGGGTGGGGAATGGGCACACCTGGACCTATCTGTACCCCACCTACTATCAGCTGTTCCAGTCATCGGCTCTCAAGGCTGACAACCCGTTCACGATCTCGTTCGAGGCGATGCAACCGGGGGGTCTGTCGGTGGTCTCGTCATCCGACCTGGTCATCGATGGCCTGATCCGGATGGCCGGGGACGTCGGCCTGACGAGCGTCGGGAGCATCTCGCAGACGATCCGCGGTTCCATCGCGGCACAGAACGTGGAGCTGATCGCCGACTCGAACCTGGTGCTCGCTGGCTTTGAG
>CAIUHT010001158.1 GCA_903898975.1 uncultured Planctomycetaceae bacterium | reverse complement strand
CTTGAAGATCGCATCATCCAGCAATGCCCCCAGCGAACGCTTCACTTCGCTCATGCGGCCCGTCAGGTTGAGCGTTGATTGAAGCAGTTTTCGCAAGCGACTGGAGTTTTCAAGGATGTGTGCAACACCTGAGGCCAGTTGTTGTTGTCGTCCAACGCTCGCAGCATCTGAGCTGATCAAACGGACCAGATAGTCAGCCATACTTCCGATAGCCTGAACTTCATTGCGAAGCTCATGCCCCATGCCAAGTAGCATACTTCCTGCGATCATAATCCGCTGATTGCGAAAAATCTGGGCATCAATCGTCGCACGTTCAAGAGCCAGGCTGAGGCTGCGAGCTGCAAGTTCGAAGGCTCGTATGTCATGCTGGTCGAATCGGCGATGGTTATTGGGAAGAAACACAATCACAGCCAGCGGATTGGATTGACTTTCGACGTGGAGTCGCGTTCCGTAGATTCGAGGGCTGTTGATCTCAGCAAGGAGTTTTTCAAGCGAGTCCCGATAGTATTCGTCAGCGTCTGCAGTTGATTCAAAGAAGCCGGACGCCGTTCCGTGCAGAACGTTCCCAATGAAGCTGAATCTCAATCGCTCGCGGTGAGCCTTGAAGACCGCACTATTTAATCCAGTTGATCGCAGACACTCCACAGTATTCGTCGCTCGGTCCAATCGGAAAACACCCACCATCGCATTGCCGAACGGTTCCTGAAGTGCCCCCATGTAAGCGTCCAGAGTCGTGCGAAACTCCCGTTGAAGTCCTTCGATATCGACCGACGTCATCTGGCTCAACTCGCCAATGGACTCTCCACCATGCATTGATCGGTCATCGATATCTCCAAAACTCCGTCCTTCAATGGTGGCAACAACCTCTAAAGAATCAGCTGGTTTTCGCAAAAAGATGATCTGCTCATCTGATGCAATCTCCTCAGCCGCCCCTTCCTTCGCGGTGAGCAGGATCAAACGCGCAGAAGGGAATTTTTGTGCCACCAAACGCAACAGAGTCAGTCCCTGCCCATCGGGAAGCTGCTGGTCAATGATGGCAACATCAATCGACTTCTGCTGATACATCAGCTTCTTGCCATCTGAGAACAGACTGGCAGTGATGACGTGATGACCACGATCCTGTAGCGATGAAGCAATTGGAAAGATCAAGTCCTCCTTGTCATCAACCAGTAACACTTGTAGAGGTTGAGCAAAAGGAACATCAGCCAGTGGCATTATCAGCGGTGTCTCACTGTTACACACCATTGCTGATGTCGTGTCCGTCACATACCTGGCAATCGTTGTTCCATAGGAACGCGATGACGTGATAGTCGCAGTTCGCCACTGATCCAGTCGCAATCTCTGCTGATGTGTAAGCCGCGCAACAGCATCGACCATGTCGAGTGAAACAGTTCGTCGTGCATCGTCAAACGATGTGATTGTTGCTTTGACTGAGTCGCCGATTGCAAATCGCCACTGTGACGTCAGGTGGTCATCGCCGATAGGTCTCGGCTTCGGGATCTGAGGCACCTTTGGCCACGGAATCTCACCCTGCAATCCGGCAGACAGGCGAACAACCATCACTTTCGGAGCCAGTTGATGAATGACGCCATCAACAATCTGCCCCAGTTTATGTGTCTCAGCGAATTTTGTGAAGGGGCTGGTTTCGGCCCCCTTCCGACTAATGATGAGTTGGCGCCAGCTCTCTTCGAAGGTTAGAACAGTTGCTTCAAATGTTGAGCCTTCCGGAATCGTTTCGGAGATTTGTTTCGCGGGGTCCCAATCAAACTCAACCTTCCGGATGATCGCCGGAATCCGGGACGAACCGAGATCACACATCGCCCCGAAACCCACATGCCGACGGACAGTCGCGGTCACACGAGTCCCCGGCGGGTGATGTGCCTTGATTCGGCTCCACTCGCGATCCGAAATGTTCCTGCGATACGACATGACCAATAGCTCAAAAATTGAACAGTGAGAAAAGCCTGTGTAAAAGAAATGATACACATCGATTGCTGTGTGTCAACGTTTCAGCTCATTGATTTGGAGGTAAAGTGGTTTTTTGTGCCTGAAAGCTGGGCGAGATTGAGGCTATGTCCTCGGGCTGCATCGCAGCGAAGTGTCCGTTGTGCATCCGGTCGCGGTAGGGACCGCCATTTCTGGTCACCCCCCGCACAGATCCGTACGTGCGGCGTTACCGCATACGGCTCCCACCTCGGGTGTTTGGCGAGAAAGCGAACACGTGGGTGCGGGTGCACCAATCACGGCGACCCGCTTCTCGCACGCGGAGCAAGGCAGTCGATACGCCGGTCCGGCTCTGATTCCGGGGCGTGGCAGTTCGTTCCACGTTTCCCTTGGTCGATGGCCTTCCCTCCACCGCCCTCTCATCGGTGGGTGGCCCGAGTTGTTCGGCGGGTTATGTGTAACCGGACAGCAGAGTAACCGTACAGCAGGGACATGTGGGCTGTAGGTGCCAGGGCACCCCCGGAGTGGGTGCATCCCGGCGGCGTTTGGGTGCAGTTGGTGGTGGGGGCGCGGCAAAGGCGATGACGCCCCCCCCCCT
>CAIUHT010001157.1 GCA_903898975.1 uncultured Planctomycetaceae bacterium | reverse complement strand
GGTCTGGTGAGCACAAGCTGGAACTGCGGCTGGCGACCCCACTGGTCGCCGTCGGGTCAGACCGGGTCGCCGCGTTCGCCCTCCCCCCCGTCGCCGCCGGGCAGCTGGAGGTGCGACTCCCCGCAGGCAAGTTTCTGCAGTTGGGAACGGGTCAGGTCGAGCGCGGTGCGCCGGCCGATCAGCCCACCTCGCCGCAGATCGCCTTGGGCAATCGGAAAGAGTTGACGCTGCGATTCTCAGACGCGCGGGCCGAACAGGCGATCCCGACACTGGTGTTCGCCACCTCGGCACTGGGGCTGCACGTGGCCGCGGGGGAGCAGACGTTTCGCTCGTTCACCACGCTGGAAGTCTTTGGGCAGCCCGTCGCGACACTGACCGCCGAACTCCCGGGCGAACTGCAGGTGACCCAGGTCGAGTCGGAAGGGCTTGATCGCTGGGAAGTGGCCACGGTGGAGGGGCGGAATCGACTGGTGCTGACCTGGCGGCAACCGTTCACAGCGGCCCGTCCCGTTCGCATCACCGGTGTGCTGGGGAGCCAGCCCGGACAACCCAGCGATCTTCCCACGCTCCGCTGGCCCTCGGCCAACGCGCATCGCGTGGGGGCGCTGCTGCAGGTCGCCGACGGATTGCGCTTGCAGATCCTGGCCAGCCAGGGAGTCCGCCGGATTGCCGCCGACGATCAAACCGCCGGGCTGCTCAACCGCACGCTCGACATGACGGTCTCGGTCGCCGAGACGCAGCGGCAGCGCTTCTCGGCCTGGCGGGACGATTTCCAGCTGTCGTACGTGGCAATTCCCCGGGCCCGCGAGGTGTGGACGTCGGTGACCACGCGGCTGTCGATCGGGCAGCCCGAACTGCGGCTCGAAAGCAGCCTCCGGCTGCAGCCCCGGCTTGGTCCAATTTTTGATTTCGATCTCCTGGTTCCCGCCGACTGGAACATCCTGGAACTGACCACCGACGACCAGCCCGCCCGCTGGCGGATGCTGGGGTCCGAGCCGGGCTGGAACCTGGTGCGGGTGCAGTTTCCCCAGCCCATCGCTCCGCAAGGCAAGGTCGAACTTCGGCTCGTGGCGGTGAACACACCCAGTCAGAACTGGCCGCCAGAAACCGAGCCCCTGCTGCTGGCCCTGCCTGAAATCCAGCTGCCCCTGGCAACCGCCACGCTGGGTCGGTACGTGGTGCGGGCCGATGGAGACCTGGAGCTGGCGACCCGCGAACTGCAGGGGCTCGACCCGCTGCCGCTGGTCGCCGAAGAGATTGCCGACCAGGGAGGCACCACACTTGCCTGGGAACATCTCGAATCGCGGTATGGCGGGCAGTTGCAGATTACCCGGCGGCCCTCCCGGCTGGTGGCCCGCACGCTGGCACTGCATGCCCTGGGGCGGCGCGAGGTCGCGACCCGGCTGGAACTGCAACTGGTCTTCCAGGGGGGTGGGGCCCGCCTGGTCAAACTGCTGCTCCCCGAGGCGGTGGGAACCGATCTCCAGTTTCGACTGGTGGGGGCCGAACTGACTTCCGGCCGGAACGCGTTGAACCTGACCGAACAATCGTCCGAACCGTCGGCGGGGGGACAGCGAGAATGGACGCTGCGGTTCGATGACCGGGCGCTGGGGCTGGTCCGGCTGGCGGTCGAACTGCGGCAACCGCGGGTCGATTCAGGGACACCCATCGACCTGCCCGGGGTACGGGTGCTGGGTGCCGAGCGACAGTTTGGCCAGGTGGGGGTCGAAGCCGAGGCGGAGCAGAGTCTCGACATCGAGGCCCGTCACGCCGATGGCCAGCCTCTCCGCGAGATTGACGCCGCCGACCTCGCGCAACCCGTGGCGTTCGCCCCGGCGGGGCGGGTCGCGGGAGCGTTTGAGGCGGCCCGCGTGGGCGAGCGGGTGCGGGTCACCGAGACGCGGTTTGCGACGGGGCCCATTCCCACCGCCATCTGCGACCAACTCGAACTGACAACGGTGGTGGGGGGCACGGGCGAACTGCAGCACCGGGCCGAGTTCGTGGTGCGGGGTGTGGGCATCCAGGGCTTGCTGGTGCAGCCCCCGGGTGAAGCCGAGTTGTGGGCCACGCTGGTCGATGGTCGCCCGCTGGAAGTCCGCCGTGAACCGGGCACAAAGACCGAGGCCGCGATCTATCACATCGCCCTGCCCGAGGTGGATCCTCCCGTTCGCGCCCGGCGGGTGACGCTGCTGTACCTGACCCGCCGGGGTGTGGGTGGCGGGCTCCCCCCGTTGTACGAGCACCCGCCCGTGGTGCAGGTGCTGACAGGTCGGGGTGAGCGGTTGCCAGTCGATGTGCTCGATCACTCCTGGCGGCTGCATCATCCCCAGCGCTGGAGCGTGATCCGCAGCGAGGGCGAATTCGTCCCCGCGCAGACCCTCACGCGACCCAGCCTGCTGCTGTCGTGGCGGGAGAGTTTCTTGGGGATGAGTCTCGACGTGCCTTCCATGCCCCGGCTCTTCTGGCTGTGTGTGCTGGTGCTGGTGATCTGGCTTGTTCAGCGAGTCCGAATGGGGGCGTTCCGGGCGTGGCGAATGTCGACCCCTGTGTGGGTGGCCTTGGCCGTAGTGCTGCTCCTCGTCCCTGTGGTGGGCTGGATGCTCTCGCTGGGAGGGATGAGTCGCGCACCACAGTCGCCAAGTGATTTCACACGATCCTCCTGGTCGAATTCGCGCACCGTGGCCCAGGCCGGGGCGGCTCCGAGCGGGCCTCACACGCAGATGATGTCGGAGGCGGCCTCCGCCCCTGCCCCTGCCCCCGCCCCCGATCCCGACCTCACCCCCACCCCCGCAGCGGAGGATCCCCTCGAGGAGTTTGAGTCGCAAGCGGCAGGAGACAAAGCGAAAAAGGCCGATGCCGCTCCTGCAACCCCTCGTTTTCGCCAGGATCAGGAGGTGGAGTTTGAACCACCCCACGATGGGGTGAAAATGGATCCCGCTGCCGCGAGCGGCAAGCCCCCGGCTCGAGCCCCCGCCAGGGGTCTGCCCCAGGTTCCGGGACCTGCTCAACCAGGAGGCGGCGACCAACCAGGGCTTGGGGGTCAAGCCCCGCCGGTCGGAGAACCTGCCGGTGCGGCTCCCTTCGCCAAACCCAATGCTCCCCCAAACAACGGGGTCGCCAACAACGAGGCTCCACCGCAGGCGGGCCGTGCAGGAGCCGTCCCGGCCGACCGCACCGCAAAACGCCGCGGTCGCCTGAGCCTGCCTGTCGAGATGACCGTGCCGCAGGGTTCGGTGGAACACCTCTGGCGATATCGTGGCGGTCGCGACGCCGGTGGGCTCCCCGCCCTGCAGGTCGAATTCAGTGACGAACGCCAGGCCGGGCTGTTCCGCCTGGCCTGGGCCCTGGGAACGCTGCTGCTCTTCTGGCTCGTGCGCCGACAGTCGCTGCTGGTCCGCGGGCTCGTGGGCCTCCTGGCCCTGGCTGTGCCGTGGGCGTTGGCCCCGCTCATGCGTCTTGACCTGCTGCCCGCTCTCGATGGACTGTTCCTGGGGGCGGTTGGCGGCTGGCTGCTGTGGTTGTTGTGCTGGCTGCTCCCCCGGCTCGCCGCGTGGCTCCCCGTGACTGTGCAGCCCGCGCACCCGCTGCTGCTGCCGCTGCTGGCCTGCCTGTTGTGGGCTCAGGCCAACACCGTCGCAGCACAGACCGCCAACGCCCCGGCTCAAGCCGTCACCAACGCCCCGGCTCAGGCCGCCGCTAACGAGGGTGGGGCGGCCACCGAGGCGCGCACCTCTCCCCCGCGCATCAGTCCGTGGCAGACCCCGCAGACCGTCGTGATCCCCTACGACCCGCTGCAGGGGGTCAAGGCGGCGGAATCGGTGTTCGTCCCCTGGGTGCGGTACCAGCTGCTGCGCCGAGCTGAGGAGTGGGCCCAAACACCCCCGCAGGTGCTGTCGCGATTCGAGGTGACACCCCTCCCCGCCCGCCCCGGACAACCCGGACTGGCGCGGGTGCGGGCCACGTTCGAGCTGTTCGCGACCAGCCGCGATCCGGCACCGCTGGAATTGCCCCTCGGCGCGCTGCCAACCACGGTGGCGACGCTCGATCAGGCCACCGCGCCACTGGTGGTGGGGGCCGATCCCAACGAACCGCTGAAAGTGGTGCTGACAGAGCCCGGCCCGCACACGCTGGTGCTGGAACTGGAACTGCCGTGCGAGGCGACCGCCAACTCGGGCCGACTGACCTTGCCCCTGCGGGGACCAACCACGGGGCGGGTCGATCTGCAGCTCCCCGCCAACGATTCCACGCTGCGGGTTGAAGGAGCCGCGACCGGTTTCCGCCGGGTGGTCGCCGACGGTCAGGCGCGGGCCGAGATCCCGTTGCGGGAACCTGGTCCGCTGACCGTCACCTGGGGCCCGCCCGGGGAGGTGGACACGGTGAGATAGTAATAGGTGGCCCCGGCCACGGCATCCCAGGAGACGGTCACCTGGCCGTTGCCGGCGATGGCCGTCACGTTGGTGGGGGCGATGGCCGCCCCGGCCGAGGGCACGACGCCGCTCGTTTCGTATGTCCAGGCGCCGGTGCCGGCGCCGTTCACCGCTGCCACGGTATAGGAGTAGGTCGTGCCGTTGGTCAGGCCCGAATCGGTGAAGAGCGTTCCGGCCGCCGTTCCCAGGGCCGCCGGGGGCCAGGCGCCGTTTCCGGACCGGCGGTGGATCTCGTATCCCGTGGCACCGGCTACGGCGCTCCAGGTGAGGCTGATCTGCGTGTTACCCTGCGTCGTGGCGATATAGCCCTCCGGCGCCAGGGGCAGGGCCGCCAGGGGGGTGCCGTTGGCCTGGGCGGAATAGCAGGAGCCCCCGGCCAGGGTGCCCAGGCTCTGGATGCGGAAATGCCAGTTCGTGCCGTTCGTCAGGTTGCGGGCGGTGAAGTTCGGGCTTCCGCCCCCGCTGGCCAGTCCCGCATAGGCTCCGTCGCCTGTTCCCGATGCGATCACGTAGTAGCCCGTGGCCCCGATCACGGGGTCCCAGGTGAGGGTGGCCTGGGTGTTGCCGGGGATGAGCCGCAGGTTGACCGGCGCCAGAAGCGCGGTGGCCAGGGGCGTGATCGAGATCTCGCTTTCCGACCAGGCCCCTTGGCCGTTGGCGTTGACCGCCGCGACCTTGTAGGTGTAGCTCTTCCCATTCTCGAGGCCGCTGTCGGCAAAGAGGGGCCCCGAGGTGGTCCCGACCGGGATCGGGGACCAGAAGCTCTCGCCGGAACGGCGGTAGATACGGTAGCCCGTGGCGCCGTCCACGGCGGCCCAGGAGATGGCCGCCTGGGTGTTACCACCAAAGGGGCCGTTCAAGGAGGTCGGCGCCAGCGGCAGCCCCGAGGACGGGGTGACGCTCACCTCGGCGGAGTAGGAGGAGG
>CAIUHT010001156.1 GCA_903898975.1 uncultured Planctomycetaceae bacterium | reverse complement strand
CCGAGCTTGGCGGCGTAGTCGTCGATTTCGGACTCGGCGAGTTTGAGCCGTCCGAGGCGGGCGACTTTCAAGACCGTCTCGCGATCCAGGGGCTTCGACATGGCGGTGTTCCTGAAGCTGTCGCAGATGTTCGGACGGAGTCGGGATCTCGCCAGAAGCCCCGGCTCCACGGCACCGGCGGACTGAACGGCTTGGTCTTCGACTCAACCAGTCAGCCGGTCGTTGATTGGGCTCACGTCGCGGCGGAGGACTGCGAGGGAGCGTTTCCTGAGGAGAAATGCAGTGAAATGGGACGAACCCGTGGCCAACATCCACACACGAGGTGCGGATCGTCCGGTCGTACCAGTCCAGGTCTGCGCACTTGTCCGGAAGCCCGAGGGGCCTCGGGAAGTACGGTGGCCGATCCCCAACGACTGTGCGTTGGGCATCGGCCACAATGGTTCACAACCAGAGCCGGTTGCGCAAGGTTGCTGGCGGGGGAAATCCAAACTCAGCGAGACCGCCCCCAGCTTCCCCGGGGAGAGACAACAGGTCGGGTGGCCCGCGCGATTCGGGGGCCGCCCCAGACCTAGCTCACGGGGAGAGTGAACGGCTTGCGAACCACGGCCTTCTGAACCCGCCCGGAGCGGAGGCACTGGGTGCAAACCCGCTTGCTCTCGGTGGTCGTGCCCGCCTGAACCCGGACCCGCTGAAGGTTCGGGCGGAAGACCCGGCGGGAAATGCCGGTGGTCTTCCGGCCGTTTCCTCCCAAGTACTTCGCCTTACCACGCTGAGCCAACTGGTTTCCGCGCGAGGGCTCCTTCCCGCACACGTCGCAACGCATTCCCATCGTACGAGTCTCACAGCAAGATTGACTTCGAGCGCCACGCCGGCGCGAACTCGTATGGTAAGGACCGGGAACCCGTTTTGCAATCGCGGCCCCATTCCCGCTGTGACGCCCTGAGAACCGCGCGGGTTCCGGTTGCGTCACTCGCTTTTCGTGAGTGTCGCTGGGGTGGGTTGGTTGTTTGTAAGTGTCTGTGGGGGAATTGGTTGCGGAGATTTTGGTGGCGGGCTTTGTGGCCTTGCGCTCAGCCACTTCGCTCGCGGGAGGCGAAGTCGAGCCAGCGCTGACTTAAAACCGGTCCCCAAGTTCTTGACCGAGCTTCGAAGCCTGGGACCTCGAGGGGGACTGGCTGAAATCGCCGTAATAGCCCACCAGCCACCCGGCGATCAGCCCGACCAGGTGCCCTTCCCACGAGACGCCTGAACGGATGGGGAGCAGCCCCCAGACCAGCGAACCGCCGTACAGAAACACCACTCCGGCGGCGGCCAGCACTTCGGGAATCTTCCGCTGCGAGATGCCCGCCGCGATCAGAAAACCGGCAAGACCGTAGACCATCAGGCTGGCGCCCACATGCACACTGGGCCGGCCCACCAACCACAGGAAGAGCCCCCCCAGCAGGGTCACTTCCAGCAGGACCTCGATGGCCCGACTCGAGTGGAAGAGCAGCAGGAAGGCCAGCAGCACCACCAGCCCCGACAGGTTCGCGAGCAGGTGACCAAGCCCGGCATGCAGAAACGGCATGGTGAAAATGCCCACCAGGCCCCACAGGCTGCGCGGCAGCAGCCCGTACTGATTGAGCCACCCCATCCCAAACGCCGTCAGCAGGTAGACCACAACCATCGTGGCCAGCATCCCGCCCACCACCATCAGATTCGCACGCTCACGCATCACAACTCCAGCTGGCCCCAGTCGGGGGCGATTCGCACGCGGGGCACCAACCCCCCCAGGCGGGGGCCGCGAGAGGAACAGGGTGTGCAACTTGGACGGGCCTCGGCTGACACGGCGGCGCTCTGGCTCGCTGTCATCCGCAGGCAGGAGGGCATCTGCCGGCAAGTGGGCATCCGCACGCGAGACGGCATGTACAGGCGAGAGAAAGGGCCGGTAGGTGAGCCGAGGGGCGTGGGGGTCGGGTGGGTCACTGGCTTCCCGCAATCTCGAGCCGGCGGACAATGTCGAACTGCAGGCCACCAATCAGAAACACAAGAATCACATCGACAATGAGGAACCCAAGTTCGAACCCGGCCCCCTGCCCACCGCCGCTGCGGGACAACATCATCAGCGGGCCGATGCAGCAGCTTCCCATGGCCCCGGCGACGGTCATCACGGCGATGGCCAGTGGCAGCGCTCCCCAGCGGACGACCAGCGAGAAAAAGAGTGTCAGCGTCAGCAGCAGCGCGAACAGCAGCAGCACACAGACCCGCGAGGGATACCAGATCTGAAGGAGATGTTCGCGCCCCAGTTCAGACAGCACCGCCGTGGGAATCAGCACGAGCAGACCGGGGATGAGAGCGGGGAGGCAGCCGAGCAGCTTGTCGGCCAATATCTGCGCCGGTGCAACAGGCAGCATCATCAGGCTGGGGAGGGTGTGGTCCCGCCATTCATCATGCAGCAGGCGGGAAGCGTAGAGGCAGCTCTCCCCCACGACCAGCACCAGCATCAGCAGCAGCGCCGCGTCGGCGACCACCTGCAAGGGCTGTCGGAGGTAGCCGTTGCCAACGGCGAAAACCAGACCCACCAGCGCGACATAGGCGACGAAGCGCAGGGTCAGGTACCGCAGTCCTCCCGTGACAAACTGGAACTCCTTCCAGCGGACCGCGTGCGCGCGGGGACGGGGTCGCCTTCCCCCAAGGGCCAGGCTGAGGCGCTCGGCGAGATCGGGGCGGGAATCGACGGTCTGGCCGGGGCGATTGAAGCGGGAAAAACCAGCCCACGCCAACAGGAAGGAAAGTCCCGCCAGCAACAGGCTCCAGACCACCTGCCGCCCCAGCACCGAGCCCCCCAGGGT
>CAIUHT010001155.1 GCA_903898975.1 uncultured Planctomycetaceae bacterium | reverse complement strand
TTCCCCCCCAACGCAAACGGGCTCCGAGGAATCCCTCGAAGCCGGTTGCTTTTCCCTTTGGCCCCCATCTGGCGCCTTATCTCAGGCGATTCCGGTCCAGAATCTGGATGGTCTGATCGGGCCACATCCGCATGCCGGTCGCAGTTCCCAGTTCCTCCCAGATCCTCGGCTCATCCCCCCGCCCCCACGCCAACACCGCCTCCAGGTCCACCAGCCCCACGTTCCTCTCCTGCGAGACCAGCACCAGTTGTTTGTCGTCGGCACTGAACCGCACGAAGAAGGTCACCTGCGACAGCCTGCGGAGTTGTTCTGCCAGCGTGGCCCCGCCGTTGTCAGCCGACGCCGCGACCGCCAGGTCATTCAATCCCAGCGTGGCCACCAAGGTCGGCTTGTCGGTCTTCGTGTCGTATCGCCCCAGGCGCACCGTCCCATCCTGCCCCGTCGTCGCCAGCCATTCCCCATCGCTCGAACAGGCCAAGGAATGCACATGGCGGGTCAAACCAATCCCCTCGAACAGCGCTGGCTCGTGCCAGTTGAATGCTGCGACCGGCTGCTCCAGGTTGCGAGGGTCCCAAACCACCACCCCCATGGCCCCCACCTGGAACACGCGCCGACCATCCGGCGAATAGCGGGCCTCCTTCACGTCGGGCATCTTGTGCCCATAGCCCTCCAGGGCCAGGTTCGCCCCCTCCACCTTCCAGGTCACCAGTTCGCCCAACTCCGTCACAGCCAGCAACTGGTCCCCGTTGGGCGAGAATTGCAGAACTCGAATTGCCCGACCCGTCGCCGGATTGAACTGCACCAGGACTCGTTTCAAATCCACATCGGGCAACCCGGCCGGTGGTCCCGTCTGGTCACCCTCCAGCTTCCAGAGGACCACCGCTGTGGGGCTGATCGTCGTGGCCACCAGGTTGTCCCGGGGCGATGCGGCCGCGAGCGCGTCAAACCCAGCCAATCGCTTCGCGGGACACTCCTGCACACTGCCATCGCCAGGATTCCAGACCAGTGCCGGCCCCCTAAGCCGTCCTGCGGCAATCCGCCCATCGGGGAACTGGGTGAACCCCAGGAACTGGTCCCCCTCCAGGCTGCGCGTCCGTTCCCACGCAGGTTGAGCCAGATTCCCCGGCTGGCAGGCCAGCTTCTGGCCATCAACCAGCCCACACCAGCCGTATTTCTGGGAAGCCTCCAAGTCCACCAGTCCCTGTTTTTGTCCGAGCTGCACCAGCCGGGTCCCCGGCCGGACATGCCCCAATTGCCAGCGCCGAATCGTGCGATCGGAAGAGACCGTGCACAGTCTGCCCAGTGAGTCCAGGAAGACCTCGCAGCTCCAATTGAGCCTGTCCCCAAACTTGTAGGCCACTCCAGCGTGGACCAGCGTTCGGGCCAAGACAACCTGCGCGTCCATCTCAACGAGCGTGAGTGAACCGTCGCCGAGCAATACGGCCAGCTCCGTGGGCTTGCCCCACTGGGCCATCCCCAAGACCCGCCGGGGCCGCTCGCTTCTCTCGGGAGGCTGCCGGACTTCGCTTGAATACGGCGCAAAACGCCGCGTCACACCCGGCATGGCGAATTGCTTTCGCAGCACTCCCGAGGCGACCTCCCAGGTGGAGATCAGTCCCTGGTCGTTCCCTGTCACCAGTTCCTCCTGGTCGCGACTGACCAGCAGCGCCGTCACCGCGTCGCCTGGCGTTCCCCACTCGCGGACCAGTTCGCCTGCCGCAGTGCTCCAGACCTGGATGCGGCCAGATTCCCCTGCGGTCACCAGCAAGTCCTCGGAAATGTGCTGCAGCAACCGCGCCTCAGTCGCCATCGCCTGCGACCACTGCTGCCGACCCTCCCGTGCATTCCACGCAACCAGCCGCCCATCTCTCAACAGGGCCACCAATCGCGCGCCTGCCGGGCTGAACCGCAGGGCGACAATCGGGGGCAGGGTCATGCGGTCCCAACCACTGTCCTGGAACAGTCGTTCTCGCCACACCAACTCCCCTTGCGACGTGCGGACCACCACCTCACCCGCAGCCGTTCCCAGGGCGATCAAGTCGGCCTTGGGAGACAGGGCCAGAGCCGTAGGGGCTTCAAAGTCGCCGTCCGAATCACGCAGCTCGTTTAACCCGGTGACATATCGGCAAGCAAGGAGATCACTGGTCTGCCAAAGCGCGAGGGCACCGTCTGGCTGATCACTCCCCAAGACAATTGTCCCTCCATCGGCGGAGAGCCCCACCTGCAGATCGGCTTCGATCAGGTTGGTATTGAAACGATAGTTGGGCCCTGCCCCGCGAACCCGTGGTTTTCCCGAGGCGAATTCGACCTCCTCCAGGGTACCATCCGCCAGGCTCACCAGCAGACTCCTTTCCGCCGGATCGAGGGCCATGTCACGCAGAACAGCGGGGGTGCCAGCCACTGTCGTCTGGAACGCAAACTCGCGCCGACGCGACCCATCCACAGCGCTCCATTCAATGACCCGCCCATCGGTTCCACCCGTGAGGAATCCGCGATCGGCCAGGGGAATGGCACACAGCGCAATCTGTTGGCCCCCGTTTTCAGCATGGCCCGCGCCTTCGCGCACCAGCCGCCGCTCGGGCAGTGACCAGAACTCCACGTTGGGAAACGCTCCGCCCACCAGCAGCTGCGCTCCGTCCGCGGCAAACGCGAGGCAGCGAACAGTCCCGCCATTCGCCGGCCGCAAGACCTCTCCCTGCTCGGGCCAGGCGCCGTTGCGCTGAGTCCACAACAGCACCGCCCCTTCCTCGCCTCCGGTGGCAACCTGCCCCCCAGGACCCAGGGCGATCGCCCGAATCGCCCCCTTGTGCGCTGCAATGACCCGGTGCCGCTCTTGCAGTGTCTCGGGATCGAGCCACGCCAGATCCCCGGCCTGGCTGCCAACCACGATGTGACTGGCTTCAGCAGGCAACTGCCCATTCACCGCCCCAAGCGCTGTCCAGCCGGCCTGGCGGTCTCTCAAGGGTGTCTCACTGCGAATGGGCAACTGGGCACTTAGATCCCAGCGGATGACCCGCCCATCAATGCCACAGGTGATCGCAAACTGCCCCTGCGGCCCGACGACCGCCAGGCCACCCACGCTGGAAAAAACACCTTTGCGTTCCCTCATATTCAGGATTCGGTGCCCCTCCAGTGTTGCTACCTCGGTCGCTGTGGACCGATTCCAGATCCGCACACTGGCGTTCCCATGGTCCGCCGACAGGAACTGACCTCCCCCGCCGACAAACGCGACGCGCGACGCCATGCCGCGCCGGGGCGACTGCTCGTTCATCGCCAGAGTTCGCGACGTCGCCCCCTGCACTCGCAACAAGCTTGCCTCGCGCGGCTCGCCTCTCAACAGGGGCAACGCCTGCAGTTCGGCGAGTGTGGCCACGCCATCGAGTCGCGCATCGCGGGCCAATGTCGCGATCGACTGCACACGCTGCGCCTCGGCCAAGTCGCGCAACTCCCGCTGCTGGGCCTGCTCCTGCTCGGCCAACTCCCGCCGCAGTCGCTCTTCGCGCGCCTCGCTCTCCGACGCCTCTTGACGCGTCACCGCCAGTCGCGCCTCGGTCTCCGACGCCTTTTGCCGCGTCTCCGCCAGTTCGGCGGCTCGTCGTTGCCAGATCCACAGCGGCCCCAGGAGCAGGGCTGCTATCGTCGAGCCGATCGCCAGCCCCGTCAGTGCCCGACGCCGGCGCCGACGCTGCGCGACGACTCTCGAATTCCGCTCCGACAAGGCCACCTCACCAACCCGGGAAGGCACTTCCAGCCGCCGCTGCTCGCCAACCTGGAGTTCCGCCTGATCGAGATCCCCAGCGTCCAGCGCCATCTCGACCAGCCGCTGCCGGGCGGCGTACTCCCCCACCCGCGCCGCCTCGTGTCCCGCCGCTGCCGCCGTCGCCGACTCCGCCGACGCCCCGTCCCGCTCCTCCATCTCCCGCGAGACACCCCATGCCCGCCCGTTCGTCTGAAACGCATCGGCCAATCCCTGCAATCGGCTCACCAGCTTCAACCGCTCCTCGCGCGTCCCCGGCTGCTCACGGAGAGTTGTCTTGAGCCGGGCCTCCGCCTCGGCCAACTGCTGCGCCGCCGACTGGTGCCGGAGGTACCGCTCAATCGCCTCAGCGAAAACCCCGGCATGCTCGGGTCGCTCGGCCGGACGGAACGCCAGCGATTGGGTCGCCAAGGCCCGCAACTCGGCGGGAGCTCCCTCCGGAACCGGGGGATGATCTCCCACCTGGGCCCGCACCTGTCGTGTCGCCAGGGGACCAGCGTACGGTGGGTTTCCGGTCAGGATCTCGTAAAGAATCGCCCCCAACTGGAAGACATCGGTGGCGAACGACATCTCGCCGGCCCGACCACTCGCCTGCTCGGGCGACATGTAGGCGGTGGTCCCCACCGGCCACGCATCCGCAGCCTCCAGCCGGGGCAGATCGGGACTTTGTCCCGGCCGCGGAACCGCGATCACGGCACTGCCCCAATCGGTCAGGTAAACCTCGCCGTACTGCGGGTTGACCATCACGTTGTCGGGCTTCAGGTCGCGGTGAATCACCCCATGTTCGAGGTGGGCGTACTGCAGGACCCGCGCCACCGTCAACAGCGTTCGCAGCTTCGCTTCGAGGGATTCCGCAGGATCAGCCAGCACGCGCGACCAGCGCTCACCCGTGATTCGTTTCTCCACGAACACGGGAGCCCCCTCTGCGAGCGTATTGCTCAGCAGGAAGACGGGAGGAATGTTCTGATGATCGATAAGGGACTGGATGCGGACTTCATCCCGAAACTGGCGCTCGACTTCGCTGTCGGAACTGCGGCACTGCTTGAGCGCGACAATCCGCCCCGTGCTTGTCTGTTGCGCCTCGTAGACCCACTTGCTCGACCCTTGGTCCAGGAACCGCTGCACGTGCATTTGGTCGCGCACCTGGTATTCCTGCCCGGGGAGTGCCTGGGCGCGACGCCCGGCCGCGGTCGGCACCCCCTCTCCTGGTCGTGAACTCTTCAGGCTGTCGGCGACCCCCAGGGG
>CAIUHT010001154.1 GCA_903898975.1 uncultured Planctomycetaceae bacterium | reverse complement strand
GTTTATCGGCAGTCTGCCGGAAGTCGCCGAGAAAGAGCCCAACAACGCCCCGCCGCAGGCTCAGTCCGTCGCGCTGCCCGCCCAGCTGCACGGGACCATTTCGGCCCGTGGCGATGTCGACCGCTTTCAGGTCGAACTCGCTGCCGGTGAGCCGCTGGTGCTGCTGTTCGCCAACACGGGCCACGGTTCGGCCCTGCAGCCGCGTCTCACAGTGCGCGATGGCCAGGGGCGAACGGTGGCCCAGGCGGTCCGGCGGTCGCACCGTGGCGAAGTGGTGGTGGGCTTCACCGCGACCGCAGCGGGGCAATACGAAGTCGAGATCGCCGACCGCGACAACACCGGAGGAGGCAACCACGTCTACTGGTTGCAAATGGGCGCGTTTCCCGTGGTGACCGACTGGTTTCCCCTCGGATTGAGAGGACTCGACCGGGGTGACCGGTTCCCGGGTGAACCCGACCGAATCGCTCTCCGCGGCCTGCTGCTGGAGCCCGAATTGACTCAGGCTCCGGTGGCCTCCCTGGGGACGCAGTCCAGCCGCCCCGTCACCTCGCGCGGTCCAACCGTGAATGCCGCGCAGTTCGAATCGAGCCCGTTCGCCGAACTGGTCGAACAGGAGCCCAATGCGGCACCAGCCCAGGCGGCAGTGCTGCCGCTGCCGGGGGCAATCAGTGGTCGGATCGAGTCGGGGGCCGAGGGGCGGCCCGACGAGGACCTGTTTGGCTTCGACGCCGTGGCTGGGGAACCGCTCTGGCTGGAAGTGCTGGCCCGCCGACGGGGCTCGCCTCTCGACTCGCTGCTGGAGATCCTGGATGCCGAGGGGCGGCCGCTCGGTCGGCACACGCTGCGGGCGGTCTCGGCGACCTACACGGAACTGCGCGATCACGATTCGCGGGTCCGTGGCATCCGCCTGCACAACTGGGAAGACTTCCTGCCCGGAGATCTGCTGTTGCTGGGGGGCGAACTGGCCAAGATCCAGGTGCTCCCCCTGGGCCCGGACGAGGATCTGAAGTTTTACGAGCGCGGGGGGGTTCGGCTGGGTTACCTCGGGACAACCCCCGAGGCGCATGCTCTGAATCGCCCCGTTTACAAGGTGGAATTGCATCCCGCCGGGACGACCCTGCCCCCCAACGGTCTGCCACAGGTGGCGTTGGCCTGGCGGAATGACGACGGCGGTCCCGAGCTTCAGGCCGACTCGGCACTGCTGTTCGAGCCCCCGGCGACCGGGCGGTACTTCGCGCGGGTGAGCGATGTCCGCCGGGCGGGGGGGGCCGACTTCGTCTATCGACTGCTCGTCCGGCGGGTGGAGCCCGACTTCCGCGTGCGGATCGATCCCGAGCATCCCAACGTGCCCCGAGGCGGGGCCATTCCGGCGACCGTGACCATCGACCGGCTCGAGGGCTTCAATGGGCCCGTCGATGTGGAACTGACAGGGCTGCCTGCCGGGTTCTCGGCTTCGACAACCCGCATCGGTCCCGACCAGTTGACGGGGGTGTTGCAGGTGGCGGCAGCGGCAGATGCCCAGACACCGACCGCCGAGGCCCTGGCCGGGGTCCGGGTCGTGGCCCGGGGCGTCGTGGCGGGCGAGCGTCGGGAACGGGTCGCGAGCCCGTCTTTTGGAGGCCATCACCTGGCGGTCACTGTGCCGTCGGAAGTGGGGATCCGACTGGCGGCCGAGTCGCTGCGGATCGCACCCGGGCAACAATTGCGGTTCACAGCGACAATTGAACGCCGCGGGGGACTGCAGTCCCGCATCCCGGTCGAGGCACTGAATCTTCCGTTCGGGTTGCGGGTGCTGGATGTCGGGTTGAACGGCGTGCTGATCAATGAGGGCGAGACCAGCCGGAGTTTTGAGGTGGTGTGCGATCCCTGGGCCGAGCCAGGGCGCTGGCCATTCTTCGCCGTGGCCCGAATTGAGTCGAAGAACGAGCGCTCCGCCTCGAATGTCATCGAGTTGGAGGTGGTCTCTGGGGGCGCACCAAAGGAATCGGCGCCGGGGGCACGCTGAGTTGCGGAAGCGAGGGCCGGGGGGAGGTCCGCGATTCGAGGGACGAGCTTCGGGATGTGGCGACCGATTTCCGGGGCGGTTGGTGTGTGTTTAAGTCCATAGAGCCATTGGACTTAATGTGTTTCTTGTACGTCGTCGACCGGTGCGGGTTTTCGCTGCAGTTGTGAGAGTTGTTTTTCTGTCAAATCAAAAGCAGGGTGTTGTGTAAACTTTGCATGTATAGAATCC
>CAIUHT010001153.1 GCA_903898975.1 uncultured Planctomycetaceae bacterium | reverse complement strand
GGGGGCGGAATTGTTGGGGGCGGAACCTACCACTGTCCGAGGATTCGCCGCCTGAGCCACGGGATCAGGCCCCAGAGGCCTCCCATGACCAGTCCCCCCACGTGGGCGGCGTTGGCAATTGGCCCAACCGTGCCGGTCATGCAGACCACCAGCCACAGCAGCATGGTGAAGACCGAGTTGGCTGGCAGTCGGAACCCGGCCCAGGGGTCGGTGTGTCCCCGCGCCCAGGTGTAGCCAAACAGGGCATAGACCACCCCCGACATCCCGCCGAAGTTGGGGGCTCCCGCCCAGAGGTACTGGGTCAGATTGCTGGCGAGGGCCGACGTCAGCACCACGGCCAGGAACCAGCCCGACCCAAACTTTTTCTCGAGCAGATTCCCGAACGAAGAGAGGGACAGCATGTTGAACAGAATGTGCATCAGGCTGAAATGCAGAAAGATGGGGGTGATGAGCCGCCAGACCTCTCCCCGGGCCACCTCCGACCGTCGGCTGAAGAGGGGAAAGAAGCACAGCTCGCCCTGGCCCTAGACATAGCGGGTGATTGTGAGGCCCTGGATGGGGAGATCGAGGGGACCGCGCAGGGCCTGCACTTCGTTGGCCCCGCGGGGCAAGCTGGTGGCTCCCGGGTTCCCCAGCTTGGTCTGCCAGGCGGCGACCACGGACAGGGCAATCAAGGTGACCGTGACGAGCGGGGGGGCCCCCCGGACCCGCTGCGATGTCTGGACTCGACGCTGCACCCGTTCGCGTTCCCGCTGTCGCTGCGATTGTGCGGCGCGCAGGGCGCGGGCCGGGCCGGCCGCCGCCGCGTAGCGGGGATCCTCGGGCGCCCCGCGGTATTCTTCAAAAACCCGGCGGGCTTCCTCGACCCGGTCTTCTTCGGGAATCCACAGGCGGTAGCCCTCGGCCACCTGTTCGGGCTGGACCTCAATACCCAACGTCAGCAGGTAGTCGCTGAGCCGGGCCAGGTCGCTTGAACTCTCCACCAGACCAATCTGACGCATGGGCTGCCAAGTCTTGGGGCCACGGGTTGCATTCACACGGCTCAACGTGGCTGAATCATAAGGAAAACCCCCAGTGCTGGCAGGCCCGGCGGGGGACGCACCGGTTTTCCTCAGCCTCGGACCAACTTTCGCCGAATTGACACCCAGAGGCAGTCGCCGATACGATGAGGCTCTGCATACAGGCCGAACTGCGTCCGTCTGCGACTGAACGCCCGCCCAGGCTGCCCTGCCAAGGGAAGCGGGGTGTGTTGCGAGTCGGTTTCCTCCCCGTTGAGTGTCCGAGTTCTGAGAGGATTGCGTGCCATGCTGGTGATCCCGGGGCGAGTCGGCAGAGACAACTGCGATGGAACATTAAGCCGGCGGGCGCTGATGAGCGTCGGTGGCTCGACGGTGATGGGGCTCTCGCTGGGGGGGTTGCTGCAGAGCCAGGCGCGGGCGAAGGAAGCCGGGGTGGGAACACCGGGCTTCGGCAAGGCCAAGAACGTCATCCTCGTCTACCTGCAGGGGGGCCCCAGTCACATCGACCTGTGGGACCCGAAGGCCGACGTGCCGGACAATGTCCGCAGCGTCTTCAAGCCGATCGACACCAAGCTGCCCGGTGTGCAGTTCACCGAGGTGCTCCCCAAGCTGGCGGCGGTGAACGACAAGTTCACGATGATCCGCTCGATGAGCTACACCCCGATCGGGCTGTTCAACCACACGGCGGCGATCTACCAGCTGCACACGGGGTACACCGCCGACAAGGTGAGCCCGTCGGGTCAGCTGGAACCCCCGAGTCCCGCCGACTTCCCGACGCTGGGCTCGAACATCATTCGTCATCGGCCCCCCGAGGCGCCGATGCTGCCGTTCGTGATGCTCCCCCGCCCGCTGCAGGAGAGCAACGTGATTGGCAAGGGGGGAACCGGTGGGTTCCTGGGGCGCGCGTACGACCCGTACACGCTCTTCCCGCCCGGCGACGACATGGACATGAACAAGCTCGATCGGCTGAACGTCGATGATCTCAAGCTGCGGCAAGAGATTTCGTCGTCGCGGCTCGAACGGCGGGCCCGCCTCCGCGACTCGATCAACGCCGGGATGCCCGCGCTCGACAAGGCGGTCAGCAAGACCGCCATCAACGAGTACTACGGCAAGGCGCTCGGGCTGGTGCTCTCGGGCAAGGCCCGCGACGCGTTTGATCTCAACCAGGAGCCGAGCGAGGT
>CAIUHT010001152.1 GCA_903898975.1 uncultured Planctomycetaceae bacterium | reverse complement strand
GGTCAGCCAGCTGGGGGGCCGCATTCCCATGCTGGGGGTCTGCCTGGGGCACCAGGCGATGGCCGAGGCGCTGGGTGGCCGCATCGTCCGGGCGATTGAGCCGGTGCATGGCCGCACGTCGCTCGTGCAGCACACCGGCGTGGGGCTGTTCGCCGGTCTGCCCAACCCGCTGCGGGCCGGGCGGTACCACTCGCTGGTCGCCGACCCCGCCACGCTCCCCGCCGAACTCACCGTGACCGCCCGCACCGCCGAGGGAATCATCATGGCGTTCCAGCACACCCGCTGGCCCCTCTGGGGAGTGCAGTTTCATCCCGAGTCCATCCTGACCGAGGGGGGGCATCGGCTGCTCGCGAATTTTCTCGGGCTGGCGGGACTCGAGCCCGCGGCACTCCCCACGGGCGATCTCGCCCCCAATGCCTTCGCCAGTGGCCAGCCCGACGAAAGCTGGCCCAACCGCCCCCTGCATTGGTGGCCAACGCAAGGCGGGCAGTGATTTTCCCGCAGGCATTTCCCATCGCAATTGCCCGCCACACTCTCGGGCGAAACGCAAGCCGCTGAGAAACGGTCGTTGTTGTCAGGGCGGGGCCACTGCAGGAACGGGCACTTCCGCGGCGCGGGCAGCGATGGCAATCGGTCTGCGATTGCCGACTTTCGCGAGGGCAAAACTCAAGCGGCGTCCGGCCTTCACGACCAGCTCGCCTGCGAGAGTGGCCCGCCTGCGAGAGTACCACGGCTGCGAGAGTAGCATCGCTTTGCGAATGACCTGCCTGTGCCGGCGGCCACTCCTGCAACAGCGACCAGTCGTGCAACAGCGACCTGCGCGAGCCGCCTCGGCTTACCAGTGCTCAACCGGGCCGGCGGGGACGGCGATGTGCATGTCGGGCAGATCGGTCCGGCTTCCCACGGCGGGGCCCCGGTCCGAGATCTCCTGCAACGCCTCGTGGAACTCGCCCCGCGTCTGAACGGTCTGCAGACGATGCCGCAGCGCGGCACTCACCCGCATCGCCTTCAAGTACCAGTGGGCCATCTTGCGGAAGAACGGAACCGCCCGCTCGGGCCCCCGCAGCTCAATCACGTATTCAAACTGCCGTCGCAGCAGCTCGAGCCGGGCGTCGAAATCGCCCGGCGGGTCGAATCGCCCCGTCTCTTCCCACTGCTGCAACTGCCGAAAGATCCACGGATTGGCCAGCGCGCCCCGTCCAATCGACACGCCCGCGCAGCCAGTCTCGCGCAGCATCTGTTCGGCGTCGGCGACCGTTCGCACATCGCCGTTGCCAATCACGGGAATCCGCGACACCGCCTCGACCACCTGCCGGATTCCCTGCCGATCGACCGCGCCGCTGAACCCCTGGGCGCGGGTCCGGCCATGAATGGCGATCGCCGCGACTCCCACCTGTTCAAACGCCTGGGCGAAGAACGGGGCGGTGATGTTCTGGGCGTCCCACCCCAGCCGCATCTTGACCGTCACGGGGACCTGCACCGCCTTGACCACCCGCTCGACCAGTTCCAGGGTCTGGTCGCGCTGACACATCAGGCTCGCCCCCGAACCGGTCTTGGTGACCTTGTTCACCGGGCAGCCCATGTTGATGTCAATCGAGGCGATCCCCCGCCCCTCCAACTGCCGGGCCGCCTCGGCCATGATCTCGGGTTCCGCCCCAAAGATCTGCACCGCCAGCGGGGTGTCTTCCGGGCAGGTCGCTGTCAGCTCGGCAGTCTTCTCCGAGCCAGACAACAGGGCCCGGGCATTCACCAGGTCGGTCGTGGCGAGCCCCAGCCCACCCAGCGACCGCACAATGCGGCGGAATGGCAGATTCGTGAACCCCGCGAGGGGCGAGAGCAGCCACCGCGTCGGCAGCCGCAACGCTCCGTAGTGCAGCGGAGTGGCCATGGTGCGCCCGCGAGATCCGCCTCAGTTGCCCGACTTGCGGGGAAACATCTGGTTCGCGTCGGGAGACGGAACCGGCGGCAGCGACAGCTTCGGGGCCGAAAAGACCTTCGTCCCCGCCGCTGGCTTATCGGACGACTCTTCCACCATGCGGGCCAGCCGCGCGGCGTCCTGCCGCTTCTTCTCGGCCACCTTCTTTTCGCGGTCCTTGCGTTTCTTGTCCGACTTGCTGCTCGCCACGATCGTCATCCCGGTGTGTGAAAACCAACCCGCCACAGGCTCCCTTGCCCCGCCACCCCAGCCCACAGGCCAGGTTGCGCTCCACCGAACGATTCCGCCCAACACGTCGCCGCGTCAGGCCAGACCTCGGGGAGTGGGCGACCAACCCTGTCGCCCTCGGCAGCCTCACCAACGAAGCCCACCGGCAGGCAGAGCCAGCCCGCGTAAGAGTCCACCATACCGGCTGATCCCCGCGTCGGCCAGTCTATGACCGCTGCGCCAGACCGGGCCCAACCCCGTGCTCCCGCTCCTCACCGGCTCGGATCGCCGAGTTTCCGGCCGAGTGCTCGAAAGCCTCAGCTCCCCTGGCGATTTGCTTCGCCAGTCTCCCTCCGCCGCTCACTTATTCAACGGCTTCCCGGCTGGCCTCATCAAGGGTGTCACTCCGGCCCGCGCTCCTGCCGTCCTCGCCAACAACGCCGCTTTCGTCCCTTCGGGCCGGCCCCCCCACGACCCACTCAATCGCCTGGAAAAACAGCGGGGTGAAGACCAGCCCGAACAGTGTCACCCCCAGCATCCCCGAAAAGACCGCGACCCCCAGCGTGTATCGCATCTCGGCTCCCGCCCCCCGCCCCACCAGCAGGGGCACCACCCCCAGCAGAAACGCGAGCGACGTCATCACAATCGGTCGCAGTCGCAGCCGACAGGCGGTCTGCAACGCCTCCCGCACCCCATCTCCCGCCGCCCTGCGGGCCCGCGCGTACTCCACAATCAGAATCGCGTTCTTGCACGCCAGTCCCACCAGCACCACGAAACCGATCTGGGTGAAGACATTCAGGTCGAGTTTCGCCCACCGCACTCCCGCCAGCGACGAGAGCAGGCACATCGGGACCACCAGGATCACCGCCAGGGGCAGCGACCAACTCTCGTATTGCGCGGCCAGCACCAAAAACACCAGCAGCACCGCCAGCCCCAACGCCGCCACCGCCGTCCGTCCCGCCGTCTGCTGAAAAAACGCCTGCTCGGTCCACTCGGCCCGCATCGAAGGGACCAGCGCCTGTCTTGAGAGCTCTTCCAGCCGGGCCAGCGCCTGCCCGGAACTGACCCCCGGGGCCGCGTCGGCCTGCACCGCCACGGCGGGGTACAGGTTGTACCGCAGCAGCAGGGCGGGACCCGATGTCTCGCGGACCGTCAGCACCGAGCCCAGTGGCACCATCTCGCCGTGCCGGTTCCTCAGCCGCAGGCGGGTCAGGTCAGACACCTGCCGTCGAAACCGCGCATCGGCCTGCACATTCACCTGCCACGTGCGTCCGAACCGGTTGAAGTCGTTGATGTACAGCGACCCAAAGCAGATCTGCAGCGTGGAATAGACGTCGGCCAAAGAGAGCCCCAGCGACTTCGCCGCCGTGCGGTCAATCTCGAGCGACAGCCACGTCGCGTCGGCGGACAGGCTGCTGAACACCCCCTGCAGTTCTCCTGACGAGGTCGCCGCATCAACCAGTGTCCGCGTGCTGCGGGCGAGTTCCGCCCGCCCGAGGTTCCCCCGGTCTTCCAGGATCCGCTTCACTCCTCCCGCCACCCCCAGTCCATCGATCGGGGGCGGTGCCAGCACATGCACCACCGCGGGCAGGGTGGCCTGGTCGCAGTGCCGTTGCACCTGCTCGGCGATCGCCCCCGCCCCGCGCTCGGGCGACCGGCGCTCTTCAAACGGGTCGAGCAGCACATACAGCGTGCCAAAGTTCGAGGCGTTCGCCGAGAGGAGTGCCGAAGTCCCGGAGATCGCCAGCGTGTGGCGCACCCCTGGGACCCGGGCGACAAACTGCTCGAGTTCGCGCAGCACCCGCGCGGTCCGGTCGACCGCCGCCGAGTCGGGGAGTCGCACATCCACCAGCAGATAGCCCTTGTCTTGCCGGGGGATGAACCCCGCCGGAGTGGTCTGAAACATTCGCCAGGTCGACCACAGCAGCACCGCGTAGACCAGCAGACCCACCGGCGTCACGCGCAGCAGGCCCCCCACACATCGGGCATACAGTGCACTGAGCCGCTCGAACCAGCCATGAAAGCGGTCAAACGCCGTCGCGCACAGTCCGTCGAGCAGCGGCCCCAGCAGCCACCCGCCACCCGCCGCCACGGTCAGCAGCCCCAGTCGCGCCAGCAGCGGACGGACCGGCACGTCGCCCCGCCACAACCGCTCGAGCCCCGCCCACCCCTCGGCTCCCGGCCCTTGCCAATCACCCAGCCCCAGCCACTCACCCAGTCCCTGGGCGTTCAGCCAGTCGGGCAGCCACCACCCCGCCAGCACCGCCGCCAGCAGGGCAAAACTCCAGCGGGGGAGCACGCCAGGTCCATGTTCCGTCCGCGGCTTCAACAGCAGCACCGCCAGGGCCGGGCTGAGGGTCAGCGAGTTGAAGGTCGAGATCACCGTCGAGATGGCAATCGTCAGGGCGAATTGCCGGTAGAACTGGCCGACGATGCCCGAGATAAACGCGCATGGCACAAACACCGCCGAGAGTACCAGCCCCACTGCCACGACCGGCCCGGCCACGTCCGACATCGCCTGCAGCGCCGCGGCCCGCGGTTCAAGCCCCTGTTCCAGCTGCCGCTCGATCGCCTCGACCACCACGATGGCATCGTCCACAACAATGCCAATCGCCAGCACCAGGCCGAACAGCGTCAGGGTGTTCAGGCTGAACTGCGCAGCCGCCATCGCGGCGAAGGTGCCAATAATCGCCACGGGGACCGCCACCAGCGGGATCACCGCTGCCCGCCAGCCCCGCAGGAACACCAGCATCACCCCCGCGACCAGCCAGACCGCGTCCCGCAGGGCCACAAACACCTCGCGGACCGATTCCTCGATGAAGGGGGTGGTGTCGTAGACAATGGCGTAGTCGACCCCCGCGGGAAACCTTCGTTTCAATTCGTCCATCCGCCGCCGCACATCCCGCGCGGTCTCGAGGGCGTTGGTGCCAGGCAGCTGATAGACCGCCAGGGCGACCGTCGGCTGTCCATTGAGCGTGCAGATCTGGTCGTACGCCAGGGCCCCCAGTTCGATGCGGGCGACATCTTCCAGCCGCACCATCCGGCCCCCCGCCTCGGCCCGCACAATCATCCGCCCGAACTGTTCCTGGTCACTCAGCCGGCCCAGCGTGTTCATGGTGTATTGGAACACCTGCCCAGCGGCGATCGGGGGTTGGCCAATCTGCCCGGCGGCGACCTGCGCGTTCTGCTGCTCGATCGCCTGGACGACATCGGCGGCGGTCAGGCCCCGCACCGCCAGGCGGTCGGGATCGAGCCAGATCCGCATGCTGTAGTCGCGCTGCCCCAGGAACGAGATGTCCCCCACCCCGGCCAGCCGCGCCAGTTCATCCCGCAACTGGATCGTCGCGTAGTTGCTCAGGTACAGGTCATCCCGCGACCCATCTGGCGAGAAGAGATTCACAATCATCAGCGTCGATGACGATTTTTTCTTGACCGTCACCCCCCGGCGGCGCACCAGTTCGGGCAGGATGGGCTGCGCCAGCGCGACGCGGTTCTGCACCATCACCTGCGCCAGGTCAAGATCGGTCCCGGGGCGGAAGGTCACCGTCAGCCGGTAGGTCCCGTCATTGGTGCTGTGCGACGTCATGTAGACCATCGCCTCGACGCCGTTGACCTGCTGCTCGATGGGGGCGGCAACCGTGTCGGCGACCACCTGCGCGTTCGCCCCGGGGTAGACCGCCGAAACCTCGACCGTGGGAGGAGTGATCTCGGGATACTGCGTCACCGGCAAGGTGGAGAGCGCGACCGCCCCCGCCAGGGTGACCACGATCGACATCACCGATGCAAAGATCGGGCGATCGATGAAGAAGCGGAAGAACATAGAAGCCCCTTACCCGGCTGGCTCGGTGGAAATCCAACTCCCGGGGGGCAGCCCCCCCAGGGCCCCTGCACCCAGCCCGCTCCCGTCACGCTCCGCTGGCAAGCCCTCCCCCGTCCCTCTCCCCGCCGCCTGCTGATCAAGCCCCGCGGTCTCCAGCCCGGCAGTCAATGAACCGGGGGCGTCGCTGTTCAGTCGCGTGTTGCCCACTCCCGCACCGGTCCGGTTGCCGCTGGCCAGTTTTCCGCCCGTCACCTGCCCTCTGGCCAATGGCCCCGCCGCCGCTCGACCACTCCCGCGCAGCCACCCCCGCCACTGGTTCCAGCGCGACTGCCGCTGGGACGATGTCTGGCGTCCGCCCGGTTCCCGACTTGAATCGCTGGTGCGGCGGCCACTCGTCCAGCGATCGATCTCATGGAAAAACACCGGGGTCAAAAAGATCCCGAACAGTGTCACTCCCAGCATCCCGCTGAAGACCGCGGTCCCCAGCGTGCGGCGCATCTCGGCCCCCGCCCCCTCCGCCAGCACGAGCGGAACCACCCCCAGGATGAACGCCAGCGAGGTCATCAGGATTGGGCGCAGTCGCAGCTGGCACGCCTGCAGCGTCGCCTCCCGCCGCTCGACCCCCGCCTCCCGCCGCAACTTCGCGAACTCGACAATCAGGATCGCGTTCTTGCACGCCAGGCCGATCAGCACCACAAACCCAATCTGCGTGAAGATGTTGACGTCCAGCTTCGCCACATCGACCCCCACCAGCGAGCAGAGCACGCACAGCGGGACCACCAGGATCACCGCCAGTGGCAGCGTCCAGCTTTCATACAGGCCGGCCAGCACCAGGAACACAAAGCCCGCCGACAGCGCCATCACCAGCGGCCCCGTTGATCGCGAGAGCCGTTCGAGGTAGGTGATCTCGGTCCATTCCCCTGCCATCGACCCCGGCAGTTCCTGCTGCGCGAGTTCCTCGAGGCGGGCAATCGCCTGGCCGGTGCTGTACCCCGGGGCGACGTTCCCCTGGATCGCCGCGCTGGGGTACATGTTGTACCGCGTCAGCACCAGTGGTCCGCTCGACAGTCGAAACTCCGCCAGCGCCCCCAGGGGCACCATCTGCCCCGCGCGGTTCCGCACCCGCAGTCGCGCGACATCCGACAGCTCATCGCGAAACGGCGAGTCGGCCTGCACAATCACCTGCCACGTCCGGCCAAACCGGTTGAAGTCATTCACATACCTTGAGCCCAGGCAGCTCTGCAGCGTGGCGAACACATCGCCCAGTGCCACCCCCTGCTGGAGGCATTTCTCGCGGTCCACGTTCGCGTACAGCTGGGGCGAGTTGCTCTTGTAGACGGTGAACAGCCCGGTCACCTCGCGCTGCGTGTTCGCTTCGCGCAAAAAGGCCTCGGCCTGCCGCTGCAGGTCCACCAGGTCGGTCTCGCCCCGCTGCTCCAGCATCAGCTTGAACCCGCCCGCCCGTCCCAACCCCGAAATCGCCGGGGGCGGAAAGACATTCACCACCGCGTCGGGGGCCTCTTCGGCCAGCTTCTTCCGCAGTGCCAGCATGATGCTCTCGGCAGGCTGACCCAGCGCCGTCCGCTCGCGGAACCCGTCGAGAATGATGAACATCGACCCGAAGTTCGAGCCGTAGGCGCTCAGCAGGAACGAGTTCCCCGCCACCGCGTTGACGCTGCGGACCCCCGGCGTGTCGAGCACAACCCGCTCGATGCGGGCCATCACCTCGCGGGTGCGGACCGCCGCCGTCGAGTCGGGGAGCTGCACGCTGGCCACCAGGAAGCCTTTGTCCTGCGTCGGGATGAAGCCGGTTGGCAATCGGCGGTACTCCCACACCGTCAGTCCCACCAGCCCCACGTACGCCGCCAGCACCCAGCCCGGCCGCCGCAGCAGCCTCCCCACCCCCGCGGTGTAGCCCCGCGTGCTCGCCTCGAGCCCGCGATGGAACAGCCCAAACAGCCGCCCGCACACCAGGTCGGTCAGCCGGGTCAGCCAGTCACGCGGAGCGTGGGGCGGACGCAGCAGCAGCGCGGCGAGGGCCGGGCTCAGCGTCAACGAGTTGATTGTCGACAGCAGCGTCGAAACGGCGATCGTCAGGGCGAACTGCCGGACGCACTGCCCGACCAGCCCCGACACCAACGCGCATGGCACACACACCGCCGAGAGCACCAGTCCCACGGCGACCACCGGCCCGGCGACCTGCTCCATCGCCGCCAGTGCGGCGGCTCGCGGGCTCAGCCCCAACTCCAGCTGCTGCTCGACCGCCTCGACCACCACAATCGCGTCGTCGACCACAATGCCAATCGCCAGCACCAGCCCGAAGAGTGTCAGGTTGTTGATGCTGAAGCCCGCCAGGGCCATCGCGCCGAACGTGCCAATAATGGCCACGGGGACCGCGACCAGGGGAATCACCGCCGCCCGCCAACCCTTCAAAAACACCAGCACCACCACCGCCACCAGCACCACGCTGTCCCGCAGGGCGTGGAACACCTCCGTAATCGACTCGCGAATGTAAGGGGTGGTGTCGTAGCCAATCTCGTGCTGCATCCCCTCGGGAAAATCGACCGCCAGTTCGTCCATCTTCGCCCGGATCAGCCCGGCGGTTTCGAGGGCGTTCGCCGTGGGGAGCTGGAAGATCGCCAGCCCCACCGTCGGCTTCAGGTCGAACCGGTTGGCAATGTCCTGGGCGCGGGCCCCCAGTTCCACCCGCCCCACATCCCGCACCCGCAGCAGCTGGCCCCGAGGGCCAACCCGCAGCACCAGTTGCTCGAACTCCTCGGGCTCGACCAGCCGGCCCCGCGTTGTCAGAGACAACTGCTGTCCCCCCGGGTCGACCGTCAACTCGGTGGCCGGCCCCCCGTCGCCCCCGGCTCCCCCGACGCCCCCGTCGCCCCTGTTGCCCCCGTCCCCACCGGCGCTCTCGGCCGCCGAGTCCACCGGGCCCGCTGGTCCCTGTCCTTCCGCACCACTCACGGCGGCCGCCCCGGTCCCCACCTGCCCCAGCGAGATCTGCTGGTTCTGCTCGCGGAGCGCACCCACCACGTCGGTGACAGTCAGCCGGCGGGCCGCCAGTTTTTCCGGGTCGAGCCACAGCCGCAGGCTGTAATCGCGCTGGCCAAAGATCAGCACCTCGGCGATCCCGGG
>CAIUHT010001151.1 GCA_903898975.1 uncultured Planctomycetaceae bacterium | reverse complement strand
GTCCCGCTGTACGACTTCTGCTCGGTGATGCTGATCCGCCTCCGCCAGGGGCGAAGCCCGTTCCATGCCGACAAGTCGCATTTTTCGCATCGCCTGGTCGAACTGGGGCTCAGTCGACGCTCGGCTGTGCTGACCATTCACCTGGTCACGCTCATGACCGGACTGGCCGGTTTGCTGCTCTACCAGGTTCCCGGGCTGGTGGGCTGTGGGCTGGTGCTGGCGGTGGTGGGCTGCTCTCTGGCGGTGATTGCCATCCTGGAAACAGCGGGGCGAGCCTCGCGCTGATCGGCAATTCTCCCGTTGTTTTCAGGCCGGCCTGGCCTTTGCGGATCCGGGACTCGTATGGGGTAAAGCCGCCAAGGCGGTTGGTCACCAACAACTCAGGCCGCGTCGCGGGTCGTTCCCAGATTGGCCCAGGACGTCCTCAGGGCGTGTCCCCAAGCTCGCGTACAAGCTCTCGATTTTTCGAAAAATGTCCCCCTTCCGCCCCCTGAGCTCCTCAGGAAGCCGGGTTGTTCTACCCGCCCGGCTCGGGGTATCCTCCGGATGGCAGCTCGCCCACAGCGCATGCCGACTGGCAATCCAGATCTCAACCCCCGCCCTTGCATGACCACCCTGCCCACCGCTGGCTTTACGCGTTTCGCCCCTTCGCTCGCCCGGCGTTCGCTGCTGCATGCGGGGGGCCTCGCCTGCCTCGGACTGGGACTGCCCGAACTGCTCCAGCGACAGGCCCGTGGCGAAAGTACTCGCCCGCGACGGCAGGTGATCCTGGTGTTTCTGACCGGGGCCCCCAGTCACCTCGACATGTTCGACCTCAAGCCTCAGGCTCCCGCCGAGGTCCGGGGTTCGTTCAACCCGATCGCCACCGCCGCTCCCGGCGTCGAGATCTGCGAACATCTCCCTCACCTGGCGGCTCGGGCCGACCAGTACGCCATCGTCCGCTCGATGACGCACGATCTGCCGGGCCACGAACAGGCCACGCACTTTGTGCTCACTGGCATCGACCAGTTGCCGTTGGGGGCCACCCACATGGCTTCGCGGAACGACTGGCCCTGCTACGCCTCGGCGCTTAACTACCTGCGTCCCCGGCATGATGGCATTCCCAACGGCGTGCTGCTGCCGACCTACCTGCACAACGGCTATGGTTTTTCGGGACAGGATGCCGGGGTGTTGGGGGCTCGGTTCGACCCGCTGCACGTCAAGCAGGACCCAAATGCCGAGAAGTTTCGCTTCGACAGCCTCAATCTGCCGGCCGGGCTGACAACCGAGACGCTGCAGAACCGGCAACTGCTGCTGTCGAAGTTCGACGCCCAGCGACGGGCCACCGACGCACCCCGAGTCCTGAGCGAGTTTGACAGCTATCAGCAGCAGGCGTTTTCGATGCTCTCCTCGAGCGCTGTCGGCAAAGCGTTCCATCTCGATGACGAACCCGCCACTGTGCGAGACCGGTACGGTCGGCACCTGTTCGGGCAGTCGCTGCTGCTCTCCCGACGCCTGGTTGAAGCGGGAGTCCCCATCGTCCAGGCCAACCTGGGAACGATGAACAATTGGGACACCCACAACAGCAACTTCACCCAGCTCAAAGACCGCCTGCTCCCTCCATTTGACCTCGGCGTCTCGGCCCTGCTCGATGATCTGCGCGACCGCCGGTTGCTCGACCAGACACTGGTGGTGCTGGTGGGTGAATTCGGCCGGACCCCCAAGCTGGGAGGCAACGTCGGGACTCCCAGCTACGTTCCCGACGGACGCGACCATTGGTCGGGGGCGTTCTTCGCGGTCTTCGCTGGGGGGGGCGTGCAGGGAGGTCAGGTCATCGGCAGTTCCGATGCCATCGCCGCCTACCCGGCGACCCGTCCCTACCGCCCTTCCGATCTCGGTGCGACGATTTATCAGGCCCTGGGAGTGGACCCCGAGAGCGAGGTTCGCGACCGGCTCAATCGTCCCCTGAGACTGAATGCGGGGCGCGTTATCGAGCC
>CAIUHT010001150.1 GCA_903898975.1 uncultured Planctomycetaceae bacterium | reverse complement strand
GGCTTCGAAGGTGGCGGGAGGCTTGCCCGGTTCGCCTCCGAAGAGCTGAACGAACCGGCTTTCGTACCCGGCGAGTTTTTCGACCAGCGTCTGCTCGTTGGCCTTGTCGCCCAGGGCGAGGCGGTGAGCATCCACTTCTCCAGTGGCCTGCATCACGCTCCAGGCGAACTGGGCCGGTGAGAGAGGCCGCAGCTGGGCCCGCGCGAACGTCGCTTCCGGTGGATTGACGTCGGGGCTCGCCCCGCGGCTTGACCGCTGGTAGGTCTGGCTGAGCATGATCTCGCGGATCAGCCATTTCAGATCGAGCTTGTTGGCGGCGAATTGATCGGTCAAGTGCGCCAGCAGCAGGGGGTGCGACGGAGGATTCCCCGCATGGTCGAGATCGAGCGGATGCACCAGCCCGCGTCCCAGCAGCATGGCCCAGATGCGGTTGACGGTAGCCCGCACAAACCGGCGGTTTTCGCCCGAGGCCAGGAACTCGGCGAACTTGTCGCGCCGGCTGAACCGGGGGACCGGACGGACGGTCTTGTCTTTGTCATCAGGCCGCACGACGTACGCCTCTTCGGGCTTGTCGAACTTCGGCTCGCTGATGTGGCTGGCCTCTAAAAAGCGGGGCAGCGTCGACTTGGGCCCCTTCGACGTCTTGTCGCGCATTTCGAAGACCGATTCGAAAGTGGCTTCGCCGTCCGCCTTCTCGGCGAAGACGACCCGCTTTTCCTTGTCGGTCATGACAAAGCTGCGGACGAAGAAGGCCGAGATGCCGTAGTAATGCTCCTGCCGGAACTCTTCAATCTGCGGATGATCGTGGCACTGCGTGCATTCGAAGTTGAGACCAAGGAACAGCTTGGCCACATCCTTCGTGATGACGTGCATGTCGCCATCGCGGTCGAGGTAGAACCGGGCGGGCCCGCGATTGTTGGGGTCGGAACCGTCGTTCGAGAGAATCTGCCGGACGAGTTGATCCCACGGCTTATTGGCGGCGAACGACTCGCGGAGGAACTTTTCCCACTCGGGCACCGGGACGTTTTTCTGCGGCAGGCGGCGCATCAGCCAGAGGTCGAACTGCCGCTGCATGTGCCGGGCGTACTCAGGAGTCGCCAGCAGCCGGTCGATCAGTTGGGCGCGCTTGCCCGGGCTTTGGTCGGCGAGGAACGCGCGCGCGTCGGCGGAGGGGGGGACCGACCCGGTCAGGTCGAGCCAGGCGCGGCGCAGGAACTCGGCGTCATCGGCGACCGGGGCGGCGAGTTTGTCGTAGTCGGGGGTCTGGAGGGCAACCAGCCGGTCGATCTGCGTGGCGAGCGTCTCTTGAGCGGCGACTTTGAAGGTCGCGGTCAGCAGCAGGCACAGCCCCAGCAGGCCTGTGGAGAGGCGAGGGGCAGAAACAGGCCGAACAGCGGACAAGACGACTGCGGGCATGAGTTCACTCGCGGAGTGAGGAACGGCGGGCCCCGGGGCTGGGGCGGGTGAGTCGCGTGGGGAACGCTGGGAAGGCAGGCGGCAGTCTTGAGAATGAAGGGAGCCCCCCAGGGATTGCAACCCCGCAGGGCCCCCGACGTTCAAGCCATCTTTGATGCCATCGGCGATTCTGGGGAAACAGGCCGATCGCGTCAAGGTCCGGGCCTCAGGGCAACCGGACCAGCACAGTCGGTGCGACAGTCAGAAACGGCACGACCGCGCCAGCACGCCTCACTTGCGAGCGCCCCGAGCCACGGCACACTCGCATCGCTCGACGCCAATCTTCTCGACGCCAATCTTCTCGACGCCAATCTTCTCGACGCCAATCTTCAAGCCGGTCAGCAAGCGAATCGCGCGCGGGCGGAAGAGGTCGCGAGTCTGATCGGGAACGGCGTCTCTCCCCGCCAGACGAAGCTCGGAGCGCAAATCCTGACCGCGCCGTTGAGGAGTCGGCCCCCTCGGTCTCCATCATTCACCAGGGCGTCTGCCAGTGCGATGTCGGGCGTCTGGGCGAATGGCCTCCGCTCTGCCACCGCGAATGTGAATGTGACTGGCGGAGACGCTGGCGGGCTCAGGACGGACCCGGCTGCGTGGGCTGACAGGCAGCCTGGGTGGTGGGTCTGGTCGGAAAATGTCCCTTGCCAAACCGGGCATTCCTATTCGATAGTCTCGGCGTTGGGAGCCGGGCGCAGACATGGGCCACACGCGCTGCCGGGCGGGCTTTTCCCGTCATCTCGCCTCCCCTGTTCCCGTGCTGACTTTCAGAAAGACTGAGCCCCCATGTCCGATGATCTGCTGCGCGACCCCACCAAGGCCGCATTCTCCCTCTTCGATGAATTCAAGAACTTCGCCCTCAAGGGGAATGTGATTGACCTGGCGGTCGGTGTGATCATCGGCGGTGCCTTTGGCAAGATTGTGGACTCGCTTGTCAAAGACATCCTGATGCCAGTCGTCGGCAAACTTCTCCCCGGACAGGGAGGTTACGAAGCGTGGACCGTGGCGGGAGATGTCAAAGTCGGCGCCTTTCTCGCTGCCGTAGTCAACTTTGTCATCGTCGCCGGGGCCCTGTTCCTGCTGGTTGTCAAATTGCTGGGATTGCTCGCCCGGCTGCGTGGTGCGGCGGCAGAAGCCGAGCCTGCCCCGGCCCCAGCCTTGACCAAGGACCAGGAACTGCTGATCCAGATTCGCGACCTGCTGAAACGCGGCTGAGTCGGCCAGAGACCGCGATCTGCGCTCCTGCCGATTGGATTCGAACATGTTCGGTCGATCGCTGGCCCGCTGGCCTCCTCCAGCGGGACTCGCGACACCCCGTTTTGCCTCCCCTGTTCCTCCTCTCTCCCCACACTCTCCCACCATGAGCAACCCCCTCCCCCGGCGCTCGTTCCTGGCCACTTCGCTGTCGCTGGCAGGCGCGGCTTCGCTCTCGGCGGTCGAGTGTGACGTGGCCCCGGCCGCCGCAGCCCCGACCGCCGCGGCCCCCGCCCTCGCCGCTCCCGCCGCGGCGGGCAAACTGCTCGCTTATGTCGGGACCTTCAGTTCGCCCCTCTCTGACGTCCTCCCCACCCAGGTCGACCTCCCCCCGGGGAATGGTCGCGGGATTCACATCTTTGAGGTCAATCGTCAAACGGGGGCGTGGTCTCCCGTTGGCGAAGTCCGCATGGGAACCAGCCCCAGTTGCCTCGCCGTCAACGCCGATGGCACGCGGCTCTACTCCGCGAACGAGACCGATCGGGTGGTCGATGGCAAGCAGGGCTCGGTCAGCGCCTTTGCCATCAACCGCCAGACGGGAGCCCTCGAACTGCTCAACACGGTCCCCTCGGGGGGAGCCGGGCCGACCTACGTCAGCCTGCACCCGGCGGGGAAGCACCTGCTGGTGGCCAACTACTTCGGCGGATCGATCGCGGTCCTGCCAATCACCGCCGACGGCCGACTCGCCCCCGCCAGCGACGTGCGGGACGACGCCGGAGCGATTGGCCCAACCAAGGCGAAGAACGCTCCTCCGGGGAGTTTCGCTTTCAGCGGGCACGACCGCACGCACGCCCACCAGATTGCCGCCGCTCCCGGGGGCCGGTTCGTGCTGCACGTCGACCTGGGGCTCGACAAGATCTATGTCTGGAAGTTCGACGCGGCGACGGGCAAGCTGACCCCCAACACGCCCGACTCGGTCTCGCTCCCTCCCGGCGATGGCCCCCGGCATTTCCATTTCCACCCGAATGGGAAGTGGCTGTACTCGATCCAGGAAGAGGGGTCGACCATCGCCCTGTTCGACTGGAACAGCGAGGCCGGCACGCTGACCCACCGCAAGACCCTCTCTAGCCTCCCTCCCGGATATGCCGGGAGCAATTTCTGCTCGGAAATCCTGACCTCGGACGACGGCAAATTCGTGTACGCGGGGAATCGGCTGCACGACAGCATCGGCATCTTCGCAATTGGCCCACAGGGAGAGTTGACCCCGGTCGCCGACGAATGGACCCGCGGCAATTACCCCCGCAGCTTCACGTTCGACCCCAGTGGCCAGTTCCTGGCGTGCTGCAACCAGCGGGCCGACCATGTCGCGATCTTTCGCGTCAATCGCGACACGGGCACCCTGCAATTCACGGGGCACTACGCCCCGGTGGGCAATCCCTCGCACATCGTGTACCTGGAACTCCCTGCGGCTTCGTAGGCCAGTGCGGAGAACTGGCGATTGCCCTGCGCCAGCACCTGGTGGCACGGCGGCCCGGAGCCAGCGGCGCTTTCGTTCGCAACCGGGCCCCCGCCCCGAGCTGGGCAGTGGGTCGGAATGCGGGCGACCAGCCCCGGTGCTTCAGCCCAGCACGGGCAGCAGGTCGTTCAGACTGCCCGACCGGAATCCCTCCAGGTCGAGGCAGACCGCCCGGAAGCCCAGTTCCCGCAGT
>CAIUHT010001149.1 GCA_903898975.1 uncultured Planctomycetaceae bacterium | reverse complement strand
GCGGGTCGCGTCGAGCGTCGCGGCGAAATGGGCATCGAACACCACCCCTTCCGACGCCAACCGCTGCAGCGCGGGGGTCTCGATCCAGTCGTTCCCATAGACCCCCATGAAGTCCACATGCCAGCGGTCCGCCGCCAGAACCAGGGCACGCCGGGGCAGGGCACTCACAGTCACAATCCATTCAGGGCCAAGAGGAACGCCCCCCAGCGAAAGCCAGGGGCCAACACACACCACCACGCAATCACCACCACGCGTCACGCGTCCCGATTGTGAAGTCCCCGCGACGCCCGGGGAAGGTCCCCCTCGAAAGTGCCCCGCTGCCCAACGCCCACTCTGCCCAGCTGCCAGCCCACGCTGCAGTTCCTGCCGCAGGTTGTTCAGTCGGGCAAACCTGTCCTTATAAAGGGCTCCTGACGATTACGCCGGCCCGGGTCCCCTCACCACCCCGCAATTGACACTCCCCCCCGTCTTGGTACGATACATCAAGAACAACCGATCAGTGTCGCACGGGCGGGGTCTGCCTGCTCCGTCGGCATTTCCCTCCGGGCCCGTGCCCACCTCTCTCCCCCCATTCTCCCCGTGAGGTTGCCATGCTGACGATCGCCGGTCCTGCCGTTCGGTCCCGTTTCTGCGATGGCCTCTCCCGTCGGTCGTTCCTCAAGATTGGCGGCTTGGCCATGGGGGGCCTCGGCCTTCCCAACATGCTCCGCGCCGAACAGGCCGCCGGCCGCAAGAATGGGGACAAGGGGATCATCATGATCTTCCTCCCCGGCGGGCCCCCTCACCAGGACATGTGGGACGTCAAAACCGACGCCCCCAGCGAGATTCGCGGCGAATTCTCGGCCATACCCACCTCGGTCCCGGGGATCGAGATCTCGGAGATGTTCCCGAAGATCGCCGCCAACATGCAGAAGTTCGTCCCCATCCGCTCGATGGTCGGGGCGGGGGGCGACCACTACGCCTACCAGTGCCTCACCGGCTGGAACAAGCGCGATCGCCAGCCGGGCGGTGGCTATCCGTCGCTGGGCTCGGTCCTGTCGAAGGTCTACGGCCCGACCGATCCGTCCGTGCCCGCCTTCGTCGGCCTGTCGCCCCGCATGGGGCACATGCCCTGGGCCGACAACGGCGTCCCCGGGTTCCTCGGCATCGCCCATGCCCCATTCACGCCGAACGCCGAGGGGAAGGACGACCTGGTGCTGAATGGCATCACCCTCGACCGGCTCTCCGACCGGCGGGGAGTGCTGACGGCGCTCGACCGGTTCCGTCGCGAGTGCGACAGTTCGGGGCAGCTCGCCGGAACCGACGCCTTCACGCAGCAGGCGTTCGGGGTGCTCACCTCGAGCAAGCTGGCCGACGCGTTGAACCTCGACAAGGAGGACGAGGCGTTGCGGGCCCGGTACGGGCGGGGGGTGAACCAGTTGCGGGACGACGGCGGTCCCCGGCTGATCGACAACTTCCTGGTCGCCCGGCGACTGATTTCGGCGGGAGCCCGGTGCGTGACGCTGGCCTTCAGCCGGTGGGACTGGCACGGGGCGAACTTCCAGCAAGGGCGGGAAGACATGCCGTTGCTGGACCAGGGGGTGGTGGCGTTGGTGCAAGACCTGGAAGAGCGGGGCATGCTCGACGACATCTCGGTGGTGGTGTGGGGCGAGTTCGGGCGAACGCCGAAGGTGAACAAAGACGCCGGCCGCGACCACTGGCCGCAGGTCTCGTGCGCGTTGCTGGCGGGGGGGGGCATGCGGACGGGGCAGGTGATTGGCGCGACGAACCGGCTGGGCGAGTTCGCGACCGACCGCCCGGT